>DPLR01000231.1 GCA_003541895.1 Cytophagales bacterium
AAATCCTGACAATAAAAAAAAGAAATCGACAGCCAGATAACCATGATTGATCATGAGCTTTAAATGATCACCGCCAGAAAAAATTTCAAGAATATGGAATACAACAACGGTCAATGCAGCAACACCACGTAACCCATCGAGAATTTCATAATGACTTTTAGTATCAGAAAAAAAATTCTGAGAAGAGATGTTTGAACTCATTCAATCTAGATAAGTTCGTAGTTGTTAGTTGTAGTTTTTGGTTTCGAGTTATTTATGGCTGAAAGTAAGGCTCTCAAAAATATCGCCTTTGCTTACATCTTGTTCAACAAACCACTCTTTTAATCCAGCTTTTTCACGAGCGGCAAATAATTTATCAAAGTCAATTGTGCCATGCCCCACTTCTGTAATTGCTTTGGTGCCGGCTTCCATATCTTTAACATGCCATAATGCAAAACGACTAGGGTATTTGTTGAAATAATCTAATGGATTAAGTCCTGCTTTATTTGTCCAATACAGATCTAGTTCCATTTTCACGAGTTCAGCAGAGGTTTTGTTGATTAGGAAATCATAAGCGAGTGTATCTCCTAGTTTTTCAAATTCGAAATCATGATTATGATATGCGAATTGTATACCCGCTGCTTTGGTTTTCTCGCCAGACTTGTTGAGCAAATCGGGTAGCGATGAATAAATTTCTGGTGTACGCTCGTTTGGAAATAGATAGGAGCACACCATATACTTTGCACCGATTTGGTTTAAGTCTTCAATAGCTTTGTCCCATCCATCAGTTAATGAGCCCTTGGATTTAAATACGAGGCCTGAAACATGATGCGAACTGATTACCTTCAGACCTGTGTTTGCCAATATAGTTTTAAACTCGCTAAGTGTTTTTCCGAAAAAGGTTCCATTCTAGCCATAGATTTCAGCCTTGTCATATCCCAGAGAAACCAGATGTTCTAAAGCACTCTCCACGTTTTTTGATATCGCATTTCGAATGGAATAAAGTTGAACCCCCATCGATTTGCTCTTGAACGATTGTGCAAGTAGATCGTTTACTGAAAATCCTACTGCACTGGCTGCCAACGACTGTAAGAAAAACCTTCTTTTCATATTCTATAAATTGGAATGTTACAATAAAAGTAAAGATAGATCAATGTGTATCAATTACACAATGATAGGAACATATTTTTCCAACTATAGAATTAGCCCGCTGATTTTTTGAATTACTCTTTTTTGCCAGATCCCAGAATCATAGCAATAATGCCGCCATTAATACCGCCAAAAATTCCTTGAATGATAGTGTCGGTAACTACCAAGGTCATGTTGGTCAAGTTAAAAAAGGCATACATTGAAATGTTGGCCCAGGCAGCCATGCAGAAATAAACTGTAAAGCCATGTTTAAATCCAGTACCAAAACTAAATCCCTGATCCACTTTGCGAACCACATAGGTAACAAGGTACGCGCTGAAAATACCACTGATAAAAATGAATGCGAGATCAGGCATGTCTCCTTTTGTTAACCCATCATACGTCATAGTGTTTGACTTATAGAAGTTCATCAGAATCATTCCGAAAACGACCCAGCCGCCTAAAAAATTATAAACGGCTCCAGCAATAGTAGCGAGAATGGTTTTTGTATTCATAAGAGTTTGGTTTTTGGTTTAACGAATTTAAACAAATACCCTAAGCGAATTGAATATTTTTTGATGGATGGATAGGAGCAGTCTGCAGACACATACAATCTGTCGCTTATATTTGCCATGGATGATCTACCATATCACATCAGTGCAAGACTGGCAATTGCAAACCAACGCATTAGAATTTATTCCATCAGACTATCACAAAGAAGGATTTGTGCATTGCTGCACGAGTGAGCAATTAGACGGAGTTATTGAACGATACTTTAAGGGAGTGTCCGGGTTAGTGTTACTTCAACTTGATGAAATGAAACTTACGGCCGAGTTGAAATACGAACCTTCTACTAACGATGAAAAATTCCCTCATCTTTATGGCCCAATTAATCGAGAGGCGATTGTGAAAATAACTTCTCTCTAAAATCATTCCGCTCTACACTCGTCCAACTTTACCATCTGCTGAATCTGAGTAAAGATCAATTTGTTTTCTGATTAGAGTCATTTTTTCATTCATGCTTCAAAAATACATTGGGGCAAGTAAACCCTTTTTTTATGGCACTGATTTGGTCGGAAAAATTTGAAACCGGAATTGAGTCAATCGACCGGCAACATGAAAAGTTGTTCGCAACAGTTAATGAACTTGAAAACTTGATTAATACAAAAACTATTGATGGCCCTGAAATAGATAAGTTGATAAGTTTCCTCACGGAATATGTTTCAATGCATTTTAGTCATGAAGAGTTTTGTATGGACTTGGCACGGTGCCCTGCAGCTGCTCAGAACAAGAAAGCGCATGAGGATTTTCTCCGTTTCTTTAGTGCTTTCAAGGGAGACTTAGCGGTTTCGAGTCCAGCTAACCGCAATGCCTTATTAATCCAACTTCAGCAGACACTTGAAAAATGGCTAGATGGACATATTTGCAAAATTGATGTTCAATTGCGCAAATTACGACAGCCTATGGTCAATCAAGGAGCACCAAATGTATCATTAAACTGAAAATTTTCTATTCTGAAAAAAGGTAAGTTTATCCGAGTCATTTTAAAAAATAGCTCTTCTCATTTTGTGTGTCACCGTGAGTTTGTTAATGACGATGTTGGAGCGCTTAATTTTTATTGTTATCTCCCGATGAGTTTGGTTAAAATATCAACATATTTTTGGCCTTCTTTCTTTTGCTCTTCACTTGGTATGTAACTGGAGTGGTTTGATGAAATCTGGTTTTCACCGATCAGGTATCGTTTGCCATCAACAACAATAAAAATCTGAAGGAATAATGCATCAAAATAGAGATCCTTACTTTTATAGAAATCAAATTCAAACTTGTCGATCAAATCGTGTTTAATCTCAACTCGTGAACTTGACGGATAGGCATAAGCTAAAAAAACATTAGATTTTTCAAGAATGACTTCGTTTTCGGTAAAAATGGCTTTTCGAGGTGGTGCAAAAAATGAAGTGTAAATCGATTCCATTAAAATGGCCATCGTAATAAAAAGAACGATGTACCCATTGTATTTTTCGAGCCACTCTATGTAGGCAACTGTTGCTACTAGCAAAAACCAAATGATAGCACCAATTACCAAAGGTCCAATCATTCTGCCAACCCCGGTGCTGTCTTCTGTAAATTCGCCAAGAGCGCCTTCGGTGGTGACGTAATATTTTGAGAATGAAAAATAGTGGTTTTGTAAAGGTCGAAGAGCCGTGGCTATTGAGTCATTGTTTTAGGATAAAAATAGGCTTTCGAGTAACCACTGTGCTCCATAAAGTACGATGATAAATCCAATTAAATAGGCTCCCCACCGTGTAGATTTAGATAAGGCCATAATCTTTTTTAAAGTAATCAGTTAAAATCAGCTTCAATTGATGGCTTGAATTTTCATTTGATTGCAACTTAAAACATGCCTGAAATTGCACCTTAGCCAACAGAACATCAATACCCACTTGTACGGATTTTCAAAATGCGTCTTAGT
>DPLR01000150.1 GCA_003541895.1 Cytophagales bacterium
CAATGTGTGCATGAGAATGCTTTTGGTTTTCTACGGCTTTGCTTTCTGCCGAATTAACCACCAAAATATCTTTAAAATTAAGTTGGTCAATTTGTTCGGCAATGATGAATGTTTCAACTAGTTTATATTCATCTTGACCAATGTTAAAAACAGTGGAAACGGTATTGATAATTTCAATACGCTGTGGTGTAAAGTTCTTATCCGAACCAATAAGTTCAAGCAGTTTTGTAAGTACAACTACTTTTTGTTTTTGAGTAAGTGTCTTGTTGATCTTTTTACAGATACCAAGAGTCTTAACCGAATCTTTAACGGAAGTTAGTCTGTTTTTTTCTTCGTCTTGTTTGCCATATCCCGAAATCTCATCATAGAGTGCAACGTACTCCTTGATGGTATCCTGGTCAAGTTCTTGCTGAAAGAAATTGATTACAAACTGACGTTCATTTTCGGTTACTCCGCCATCTTGTTTAGTGATGATAGCAAATAACTGCGTGAGCGCTTTAAGGATTTCCTCACTCATCTTTTACACAATTCAAACTTCAAGATTAAAATTGGTGAGAACAATCTTGAATTTTACTTCGCTTGATTAATAGGTTTTAAATTCAAATGGAATCTCCACAAGTTCGGAAAACTCCTGTCCTGCCTCTTCCATGTCTTCATCATCATCATGAAAATACCAAAGAATCTTCATGCCTTTGATTTCTTCGAGGGCCGACAGCACATCTAAGATCAACTTAGAAGAGGCTGTATTGAAATATTCCAATTTGAAAACAAATTCAGTTGCCGGATTGGCATCTTTTGCGTAGGCATTGATCCATTCAATTACCGGTCTGTAAAATTCGGCCGAGTCTTCGGGTAAAGAACGACCGCTGATTTCAAAAATGCCATTCTTTTTATCGAGGATGATTGTAGGTGTGTCTTCGGTGCCTTTAAGGTTGAGGATTTCCATGATTAATTCGGTTTAATATTTCTAATTATTCTTTTTCGCGGGAGATATTCACTTTTAAGCAAAAAAAGTCGTGTGTGCCATCCATCGTGGCAAAAGTGAATTCAAGTTTTTCGCCCGACTTGCGTGCCATGTCCACGAAGCCCAAACCTGCTCCGCCTTTTTCTGAGATCTGCGTGTTTTTGATAATGTCCTTGTACATCTCTTTCAACCCTTCTTTGTCTTTGCTGTTGAGGTCATTCAGGTTTTCGGTAAGCATAGCCACCTTATCTTTGAGAATAGGATTGCCCGTCATTACACAATAACGCGTATCATCTTTGCTGATGAGAAAGATGGCGCTTTTGCTAATGAGCGAACCTGCCTGAAGTCCTTGCTCGCTGCTATGTTTTACAATATTCTGCAGCGCCTCGACCATGACATTAAACACTTTGCGTTTAATGCCCGAATCTTCACCCGATGAATCCAGATTGCGTTCGGCCATCGAAAGAATCGATTTTGTTGTTTCCTGTGTGAAGTCGCCTTCATAAACCAGGATAAGTTTCTGCGCCATCATGGTGCGGTGCAGGTCATAGATAAAATTCATTGCAGTAGTGTTTGAAGTTCCAATTTATGCTTTAAAATTTAATTCCAATCAATAAAACGTCATCTGTTTGTTTATGCTCACCCTTCCATGCTTCCCACTCCGTATCAAATACCTGCGAGGCTTCATGCATACCCTTTTTGTGCACCTGTTCAATGATTTCCCTCGTCTTCTTGGGCCCGAATTTACGAACTTCTGGTCCGCCAAACTGATCCGGGAATCCATCTGAACTAAAGTAGAATGAATCTCCTTTATCCAAGGAAAGTTTTGTGGTAGTGAAGTTAGTCTGGTTCTTATAAATTCCTCCGCCTATTGGAAATTTATTTCCTTTCACTTCATCCATAACACCGCCTTTCATAAACCATAGCGGACGGTGCGCACCAGCATATTCAACCACCCTTGTTTCAGTATTAATTCTGCAAAGGGCTATGTCCATTCCGTCTTTTGTTGCAGAGTCATCTTGGTCTTGCCGTAGGGTTTGGGTCACGCCTTCGTCTAATAGATCGAGGATTTTGCCCGGCTCGGTAATTTTACGGCTTCGTACAATATCATTCAATAAGAAATAACCAATCAACGAAAGCAAGGCGCCTGGTACTCCGTGACCTGTACAATCTACAGCCGCGATGAAGATGTCGTTCTTGATTTGAACAAACCAAGGGAAATCACCGCTTACAACATCGCGTGGTTTATAGAGAATGAAAGAATCAGGTAATGCTTTATTAATGTGCCTTGTGTTAGGCAATATTGCATTTTGAATTCGCTTCGCGTAATTGATTGAATCGTTGATCTTTTTGTTTTTGTTCTGGATCTCTAATTCAATTTCCTTGCGCTCAGTGATATCGTGCGACACCACGAGTACAGATTCAATATTTTGTTGCTCATCAAATTCAGGAATTGCATTCACTTGCATGATGCGCTTGCCTTGATCTGTTGGGAAATCCATTTCAACGGCAACGGTGTCGTTAGATTGATTTACCTGCTCAACAATCGATAACCACTGATCTAGAATAGTTGTATTTAATTCAGCTTCCTTCACCTTCTTATTAAGGAACTGACTCGGTGACTTTCCTGTGAAACTTTCGATGGTTGGGTTGATGTACGAAATAGCTTCTTGCTCAATACGTGTGATCAAGTCAGGTGAGTTCTCTGAGAGTGCCTGCATCTTACTGCGCATGCGCTGCTCAAGTTCTGCACGTCTGCGCTCGGTAATGTCTCGTGAATTGAGAATGTATCCGCGAATAGCAGGGTTACTCATGAAGTTGGTACCAGTTGCCTCAAGCCAAATGTAATTGCCATCCTTGGTTTGATATTCAAACTGTACTGTAACTTTCTGATCCGGATTTTCGCGAAGACTTTTAAACAAGCCCTTGGCAACTTCAAGCGTGTCAGGGTGAATTTTATCAATGTCGGGTTTGCCTTGCAGCTCTCGCTGGCCATATCCCAAAATAGTTTCTACCGATGGAGAAACATAACGAACTGTACCGTCTTCTTCATATATGGTAATAACCTCAGAAGCATTTTCAAGCAGCAACTGCATCCGTTTTTGCGAACGGTTTACTTCTTCCACTTGCTCTTCAAGCATCGAGTTACTGCGCTTCAATTCCTCTTGGGTAGCCTGCATCTCTTCTGCATTTTGACGAAGAACTTCTTGCTTTTCTTGTAGCTCGTTACTGAGTTCTTGCGATTCGGCCAAAAGCTTACGGGTACGCTCATTTACCTTAATGGTATAGATGGTGCGCGCTAAAATCACGCTAAGTTCTTGCACGAATTTCACTTGCAATGAATCGAAATTTTTCATTGAGGCAAATTCGAGAAGCCCATATACTTCTTCATTGGTGATCAGTGGGGCGATGAGTATGCAATTGGGTTTTTGCTCACCAAGTATTCCTGATGTGATAGATAAATAATCGTCAGGAATTTCAGTGCGTATTATAACATCTTTTTCAGCGGCTGCCTGCCCAACTAAACCCTCTGCAAAACGGAAAGTCTTCTTTAAATATTTTTTGCGACCGTAAGCGAAGCTAGCTTTAATTTCTATAAGCATTTCTTCTCTTTCGTTGCTGTTGACATCGTAAAACACACCTTGAATCGCTCCGATTTTGCCCGCAATGAATTTCACAACATCATTCCCGAGTTCATCTAAAGTATCATGGGCGCGAAGAATCTCTGCAGCTTCCGCAACTCCGCGCACGATCCAGTTGCGTTCATTATCCTTGCGCTCATTTTCAATAAGGTCATCGCGCATGTGTATCAGCGCTTGACCTAATGTATCGTTTTCACTTACAGGTTGAAAGTGGGCATCTAATTTTCCTTCACCGACATTCTTGGCAAACTCTGCACTCTTCTTTAGGGTTTGAACCAACGAATCGACCTTTGAGGACATTTTGCCAAATTCATCGCGAGTACCAGTAGCAATATTTTCTGGGAGTACACCCTGCGAAACTAAGTCTAAGGTGCGCCCCATATCATTCAAAGGCTTAACTAAAGTGCGTGCAAGCATGAGGGCCATTCCCCAAGCAATAAAAATCATAGCCAATCCCCCCAATAAATAAATCTTGAAAAGATCGGAAACCTGACCTCTGATTTCGGCACTATCAATTTTTGTTACGAGTCCCCAGCCAACATGTTTTATTTTTCTGAAAACATGAAGTGCTTCTTTTCCGCGATAATCAGGACCTACAAACGAAATATCTTTTTCTTCGATAGTGGTTTCGTAAATGGCATCATTGTCAACTTCAAATGGTTTGATAAAAGCCTTGGGGTCGTTTCGCAGAGGGCTAACGATAAACATCTTTTTTATTACGGGATCAACCTGCACTAAATAACTTTCTCCTGTCTCGCCAAGATTGCCTACGGTAAGCTTTTTATAGATGGGGTTCAAATCAATTTTAAAAGCGAGTACTTTGCTGCCAACCCCGACTCCTACATAAATAAAATAGCTATCGCCTGCTTTGTGAACAGCGCTCACTTGAATTGAGCTCGTTGCATTGGTAAAGAAATTGATATCAAGGTCAGCCAAGTTTTTTCCGTGGGTATCTGCTTCCGTTGCTTTTACAACATTTCCTTTTTTATCGGTGAGATAGACTTCTTGAAAGGAATAAATATCTTTTATTTGAGACAGCGTATTTCCCAAACTATCGGGGGTGTTTTCGATCTGAGTTTTTAGATGCTCCGCACTTTGAAGAAACTTTATGGTGGTATTGATGTGGTCAAAGTAGGCATTGATCATTTCCGCCTGATGGTCGGCCACCGCGGTAAGGCTTGAATTGAGTTTATCTTCTTTCGCCTTTACATTGATATGATAAGTAAACCAGGCAAACGCGATTACGCCTGCCGTGGCGAGAGCAACAATCAACGCAGTGATTTTTGTACTTATCCGTAAATTCTTAAACATATTCATCACCTAATATTGATATCTGCTAAAATGCTTACCGACTCCTGAACTTGTTGGCGTTTGGATTCAGATAGGTTACTGAACGTTGCTATTTCAATTACGCCAACACTTTCATTTTCTTTTTTGATAGGGAAGATGAAAAGAAATTTGGGCAGAGCGCTACCTAACCCGCTTTCAATCCGGGAGGAATAGCCTTCAGGAAGTTCGTCCAAATAAGTACTCTTTCCGGAGGCTGCGACATCCCCAATTAAACCTTCCCCCCAATGGAATGAGGGGGTGCCTTCACCTTCAGCTAAAACAAGGGCAAAACTGGAAGTAAGCTCCAGCGTTTTATTTTCGTCCGATCCTTTCACTTGGTAAAGTGCACCTTGCCCCGCGTTGAGTTGATGGCACAATTCATTCAGGGCAGCTTGCAACTTTTCTTCTGTGGATCCTG
>DPLR01000068.1 GCA_003541895.1 Cytophagales bacterium
ACTCAGATGATCAGGGCAATAGTTGGAGTGCACCACAAAAGATAAGCACTGGGTTTCAGAGCTGGTTTCCTTGGATTGCAGTGGATAATACAACGGGATATGTATTTGTCATTTATTATAGTATGGATGTAGGTAATACAAATTATACCACAAATACATACTTGGCCATATCGACTGATGGAGGCTTGACATTTCAAAATCAAAAAGTTAGTGACATGAGTCATATTACTAGTCCAATTCCAGGATTTGGTGGAGGTTACCAAGGTGATTATATTGGTCTAACCGCCCACAATGGAATTGCCTATCCAGCTTGGATGGATAATCGAAATGGGTTATGGCAGGTTTACGTTTCTCCCGTTCAAGTATCATATGCTATTGACCCAGTTCCTATGATATGCTCAACTGGTAATTTTACCGTGAATAGTAACACGTTAGTGCCTGGAGCGTCAGTGACATGGAATTCAAGCAATTCCAATGCACTTCAAATCACTACTGCTTCCGATAACACCACTGGCGTTGCTACTCGTCAAGGAAACTACAACGGAGTCGTTTATGTTTCACCTAGCGTGAACGCTGGTTGTGGGGCCGTTCCTCTTAGCGCGGTTCCTGTTTGGGTAGGCTCCCCCGTTTTCAACTCGATTTCCATAGATGGAAACACAGGTCCTTATCCACTGTGCAGTACCAATAACATTCCTTACACTGCAAACCAAGATCATATTATAACTTCAATAGTAAGTGCTGATGCATCCGGCCAACCCGCGCCCGTTACGTATGCATTGAGTGGTGCAGCGGGAATAGTATCGGGCAGTTCACTTTCAGCTACAAACTATGATTTCATTTCTAAATCTAGCAGTGCCAATTTTACCATTAATGTATCTGCTTCTAATGGTTGCGGGGGCATAACCCAGTGTCTCTACTTCTCCAACACTGCGGGGCCATGCAATCTTCCTCACATTACCTCTGTAACAGTTAATGGTGTTTCAGGTTATGATTGCACAACTAATTTTGTAAATTTTAGTACTGGAACTTGGTACACCATTCAAGTAACAGATGACACAAATACACCGGTTACATTTTCGATAGGCTGTAGTTCATGTGTTACTCAAACCTTATCATCTACATCAATCAAAATCAAACCAACAACAACAACAGGCTTTTCTGTTTTCCCAACAACCAGCAACATGTGTGGAAGCACAAGCACTTGCATTTGGTTTGGTAGTTCAGGGCCTCAACCCAAGTCTCCGATTAAAACTGCTTCAATAAATACTTACCCTAACCCTGCTTCAAGTACTTTTTCAGTGCAGCTAACAGATAGCCTCAATACAGGCAGCACGCTTGATCAACCCCTTCAGTTGTATTTATACAACCGCTTGTCGCAAACAGTTTACTCAGCTCAGTCGTGGAGCAAGACTACGGAGATACCTGTTGGCAACTTGCCGGATGACATTTATTACTTGAATATGTTTTATAAAAATGCAGTGCTGCAAAAACAGATTGTCGTGAAGAAATAAAAAAAAGGAAAGCCACCGAGAGATGGCTTTCCTTTTACAAAGAAAAATTATTACTTCTGCTCAACAGCAGGCGATGAAACTTTTTCTACTTTCTCAATCTTCAACTCGGGCTGACTCACGTGACTTGGTTGTTTTACTACTGCGATGTGAGGAGCAATGATCAAAGCAACAATGGAAGACAATTTAATCAGAATGTTCATTGATGGGCCAGAGGTATCTTTGAAAGGATCACCAACAGTATCTCCGGTTACAGATGCTTTGTGAGGTTCTGATTTTTTGTAATGAGTTATGCCATCAATTTCAACGCCTTTCTCAAAAGATTTTTTAGCGTTGTCCCAAGCACCCCCCGCATTCGATTGGAAAATTCCCATCAGTACTCCGCTTACGGTAATACCAGCGAGCATTCCACCAAGGACTTCAGGGCCAAAAGTGAAACCAACGATTACTGGAGTAATCAATGCAATAGCGCCCGGTGCAATCATTTCACGAAGAGAAGCTTTGGTTGAAATGGCAACACATTTTTCATATTCGGGTTGGGCTTTGTATTCCATGATGCCCGGGATTTCTCTGAACTGTCTGCGCACTTCATTCACCATGTCCATGGCTGCGCGACCAACGGCTGCAATGGCAAGCGATGAGAAAATGTAAGGGATCATTCCACCAATAAATAATCCAGCAAGAACGGGAGCTTTGTAAATATCGATCGAAGAAATTCCAGCAACTCCAACAAATGCAGCAAACAAAGCAAGTGATGTTAATGCGGCCGATGCAATTGCAAAACCTTTTCCGGTAGCAGCTGTTGTATTCCCCAGACCGTCAAGAGCATCAGTTCTTTCCCTGACTTCTTCCGGAAGACCTGCCATTTCAGCGTTTCCGCCAGCGTTATCAGCAATTGGTCCGAAGGCGTCTGTAGCTAGAGTTACTCCGAGAGTTGAAAGCATACCAACGGATGCGAAGCCTATACCATAAACTCCCATCGCAAAATTATGAAAACCACCTGCAAAACCATATGCAGCAATGATCCCTGCAACGATTGTTATAACGGGAAGCCATGTCGAGAACATACCGACAGCCATACCTTCAATAATTACAGTAGCCGGACCTGTCTGAGATTGGTTAGCTATACCCTGGGTAGGTTTATAACCATCAGAAGTATAGTATTCAGTTGCCTGACCAATAATTACACCGGCAGCAAGACCGGATACTGCAGCGCCGAAGACACCCCAGGTAATCCAGTCAGCCTTTGCCATTACAGCTAAAACTACCAGAATAAGAGCTGAGCTTCCCCCGGTTCCAAGCAGAAGGGCTCTCAGGAGGGTTTTAGGAGAAGCCGATTCTTTTGTTCTCACCATATATATTCCGGCAATTGACAATAAAACTCCGATAGCTGAAACCAACATAGGAGCTATTATAGATTTAATCTGAAAATCATTCTGTCCTACAAGAGAAGGAAGTGCTGCACCCAGGGCAGCTGTTGCCAGAATTGAACCTGCATATGATTCATACAGGTCAGCCCCCATACCGGCTACGTCACCTACGTTGTCACCAACGTTATCTGCAATTGTTGCAGGGTTACGCGGATCATCTTCAGGAATTCCTGCCTCAACTTTTCCAACGAGGTCAGCGCCGACGTCAGCAGCTTTTGTAAAGATCCCTCCGCCGACACGTGCAAAGAGAGCCTGTGTTGAAGCACCCATACCAAATGTGATCATTGTTGCGGTAATCTCAACAAATTTCTGATGCTCATCAATTCCAGCCTGAACAAATGAAAGACCCAGGAAATTTAATCCTGTAACCATATGTTCCGGGGTAAAAAC
>DPLR01000124.1 GCA_003541895.1 Cytophagales bacterium
GACAAACGGAATAGTCGGCCGGAAGAGAGCCCGAGTTTTAAGGTGGAGTATTAGAGGGGGACTCCTCCTCACCCTCACGGTGGCATAATGCACCAAGCAATTAACGGAAAAAAGAGGAGTCCATGTCATCAGTCTGGGCCAATAAGAGACGAACATGCATTGCATTGCATGGTAACGGCAAGTATGATCCCCAAAGCGGCCGTTTAAGTGCTAGGTAGCTGGCCGCACTACGGGGCGGATAACTCCTCTGTACGAAAAGTACATAAAAGTGTGTGCAGTTTTTGTTACATGTAAAAACTATAACTCACCTGAGGTTTTTCATTTGGGTCAATATACTTCATTATTTCGCCAACTTTCCTTGAGCATTCAAGAGTTATGGGATAGCGGCCATCAAATTGGGTATTGTTCCAGTTCATCTTGGTCAACCCAAGTATCTCCTCGCACAAATCCTCCAATGAGGAGTCATGCTCAAACGCTCTAATTTCTAAGGGTGATGGCACGTACATACCTGGATAGGTTTTATAAAAGTTAACTGCCCCTTTGGTATATAGCACCGCTTTACTTTCAGAGAGTGATAAATAGGTTCCTCGGACTGGAGGATATTGTTCATAACTGTACAACCTTATTCGAGATTCCATTACAGTAACAAAGTCTTTCAGCCGAATACCCTTGCTTTCAATGGCTCTGGTAAACCCCTCAATCTCCTCATCTCTGAAATTACTGGATTTGTGTATAACCAATCGTGCTGGCATCTGCATCAGAGCATGGTCATATTCCTTAAGAGCGTTCATTAACAAATTAAAAGCCTGTTCCTCATTCATATAGGGTCGCTTATCATTTTTATCTATTTGAACCGGTGAACCTCTCAAAATAACCCCATGTCCAAATTCATCAAATACCTGCGCCAGACTTGTTGATACTGTTTCCTTATCGCGGCTTTTATAAAATCCAATACCGACATAGCATGTTTTGGGTTTGTATGACTCTTCCACCAAACGCCAAGGAATAGTTTTATTTCCCTTATAATAAAGCGCAGTACAAAAATTCCATGCTCGCGTAGCGACGTCCTGTTGACCCTTGTTAACTTTATCTAAGGATAATGATTTTTCCAAGATTAATTGCAAGGGTTTACCGAGGTGCATTGTTCTAGCTTTTAACAGTCTTCGGAAATTATGCTCCGTGATATTTAAAGGGGTGTCCTCATCGTCATTTTCATCATAGCTATCTTCACTATCAGTTGAGAGTGATTCTTTAGTCAAAGCATCAAACATGTCATTTGGTATGACGCAAATTATTAGATCAACTGGCCGATATTCAGCTAGAAATCTAATTTGCTCAAAATAAAGGTCTACGCAGACATTGACACGCTCTTCCCTAGACTTAATTTTTAATGTTTTATTAAGTTCTGACTTCTGAATCGTTCGCGTCAACGTTGGACCAGAAAGAAATTTTGCGTAAAAGCCATAATGTTGAGAAAACCCACCAAACCCTCGAAAAAGATTAGGATATTTTGATTCCTTCGCTTCAATACCGTCCTGGCACTTTACAAGCCATAGATCCAATAGATCGACACCTTCACCTCTTCCTACAATCCCCAATCGAAGTTCACTTTGGCGAAACTCGTCATTTTTATCATAGACGCCAAGAGTTTCAATTCCTGCTTTTGGGCATATATGTGTCCCATTAGCGAATTCTAGTTTCGGCTCTTCAAGAATCTTAATCTGCATCGTCAACATCCTCTTCGGCATCATATGATTGTTCATCCCCCTCTAGAGAGATTTGCGAGAAGCACTGGAACTCCTCTAAACCGCCGAAATATATCTTGTCTGTTTGGCTAGTATTATGAGTTAGAAAGTAAGCAATAAACCTAACAAGATTCCTCACCGAATGGTTATGTTCCAAACGCTTTTGCCTGGATAGAAGATCGTCATGAAAACGATTTTTTCTATACAAATTCCATGTAAAATACCAACTAGGTGTGATAATTGCATACCACTCAAAACTAATATCCAGAAATGAAAGATCGAAAGAAAGATGCCGGTGAAATGCTATTTTAGATGGGTCTTTAGTCTGGAAATTCCTCTTATAGACCGTTCGTTTTGCTGCTTTCTTCCCAATCCACTCGATCTTTCTGATGCTTGATTCGTTGTCTTCTGGTAGAAAGTAAAACTGCCTTTGTTGCTTACTCCATGCGATATGGTATAACTTCAGTTGATCTTTTACTGTATCCTTCAAAAGATATTTGAATAGGTTTTGGTACTCGATCAAAGAATGTTCCGATAAGTCTTCAGGCTGAAGCTCTTCTAATGTTCCGGTATCAACAATGGATCGAAATCCGGGTTCATCATCGAAGTTGTAGAAGCTGAATATTCGATTTTCATGTATTACCCAGCCATCCAAATCGGTTCCTGCAAGCCTTAGCGCAAGTTTTACTAATAGTTGTTTTTCTGGTCTTTTTTTTGTAAGTCCAAACTCTTTTTTCGCCCTCTCGATAATAGCTTCTTCCTTAAGAAACAACTCTGCGACATAGATAGTATCAGGTATGGTTATTTTTATCAGGTTTGACACCAGAATATATGGAACATTTTCGGGAGAATTCAAACCTTCTATTTTTGCCTCAACATCGCCCAATATCATTCTAAATTCGTGAAGAAGCCGTTCTTGTGCAGGTAACCTTAGCTCAGTAATTGCTGCCAGAATATCGCCTGGATCAATGATATGTTTAGAAGCAACGAAATTAATCTCACCCTCGAATACTCTACCGATTGACTCTTGAGAATAACTTTTTTGTTTTTTTCTAAGTGTAAAAATGAACAATTCATCAAACGCATTTTTGTAGTTTCGTTTTTTGAATTGTTCAAGAGTAGATTTAACCTTCTCTATATCTGTTGACGCAGTAACTTGGAACGCAACTCGGTCTTGTTCATCACCAAGATCAATGCCTGGAAAATTTTTCTGTTTACGATTTAGATTTATTAGATTCGGGCATTGGTACACTTCTTTTAGAATCGGTATCCATGCATCCTCAGATATCAAATTTACATCGAGTCGCCCTTGGTCAGTAGCCAAATCTACTTCTGTCATTAAACGGCTGACTACCTCTCTTAATTGATTCTCTATTTCAATTTGCCTCATTCATTTACCTTATTTATACGATTAAGCCCGCACAGATTCCGTTTGAAAACAGCTAGACATCCTGAACCGAAATGGTAACTGAGAGCCAGAAAACTGCCGTGCAACGCCTGAATTAAGCCATTAAGCCAAACCTGAAAAGCGGGTTCGGCTTGAATGAATTTTTAACCCTCCAGTTGGACAAGTAAGTTCTCCATTTCCACGCGACGGCTATCTTTCGGGTCTTGCTTGCCAGTAATATCAGCAATCTATTGAATGTAGTCGTCCGGAAATTGGTGCTTACGCGCTCCGTCCAGCAAGCACTAAGCCCTTGTACCAGTGGTAAGGCTCAAGTTCTGTCGTGAAATGCGAAGAACTGGCGAGATATACGTGATAGTGCCGCTATTTTTGTGAAAGCTTGTTTTGGGCATCCCAGCCCAAGCAAGCAGC
>DPLR01000522.1:0-3107 GCA_003541895.1 Cytophagales bacterium
TAGGAGGATAGAGGGTGTCTTCTTTGCTGATTGTATTCATTATTTTTGTTTTTATGCTCAGCGGAATAGCGCTTGGCTCATATCTTCGTATCGCCCTGCCTGATCATTACACGAAAGATGACTCCAAAGATATTCTGATCGTGGCGGCTGGAACGATGGGTACGTTGATTGCCTTAATCATTGGTCTGTTGGTAACGTCGGCGAAAGACACGTACGATGCTGCAAACTTGAGAATTACGCAGGGAGGGGCAAAAGTCATTACGCTTGACTACTATTTGTCTCGCTATGGAACGAACGCGAAAAGAGAACGTGAACTTCTGCGTCAGGCGATTGCCTCTGGAATCAAACGAATTTGGCCTGATGAAAGCTCGCAAGGGGCGGATCTAGCGAAGATGGAAAAAGCCACCGAGATAGCTGACGTTTACAACAGCATTCGTGAGCTCTCGCCGAAAAACGACTCTCAAATGTATCTTCAAACGGAGGCCCTAAAACTTTGTGCCGACATTATGCAATCACGATGGTTGCTAATCGAAGAGTCGCAGACTGACCTGCCAAGGATATTTTTTATTATATTAACGTTTTGGCTCACAGTCCTATTCGCTCAATTTGGTCTGCTGGCACCTCAAAACCAGGCAGCGAAAGCGGCATTATTTGTTTGTACCATATCGATGTCGAGTGCGATTTTTCTTATTCTGGAATTAAATCACCCGCTGGAGGGTTTCATCAAGATTCCGAGCGCCCCTATGCAAACAGTTCTCGCTTTAATTGGGAAGTAGTGCATTTAGTAAGATCGTTGAATAACGTTATATTTAAAAACTCCACCTATTCAAGCAATTCTGATGACCGATGACTCAAGACGACAAAAATATTCCGGAACAAACTTCGGGAAAAGGCTCGCTGGCAGACGGCGAACATTCTGACGGAAAACAATTTACTGGTGCAGTTGAACTAATTGGCGAAGTTGAGAAAGACTTATCCCAAGTTTCTGCAGCGTTGCAAGAAAAAGCTCATGCGATGGGTTCAGATGCTTTGGATTTGGTTAAGCATCCTAGCCGTTACGCCGAATTGGGGACTAGTCTTGTTGAAAGCATGGCCGGAGAAAGCTTGGGAGAAATAGTAGGCGCCGGACTGGGAACGGTATTCGGGCCCGAAGGGACTGTGATCGGCGCCGAAGTCGGAGGTATGGCCGGTGAAGTCTTCGGAGCTCGCCAGGGAGACAAAATTGCAAAAAAACTTCTCCATAAATCCGGGACTGAACCTCCCTTAAAAGAAGACCTGCAAAAAGAAGGTAGCGCAAAAGTTAGCGGTCACGCCGGAAAAATAATTGGCGGCATACTTGGTGATGCTTTATTTGACAGTGCTGGTAGTGAAATCGGCGAGGCGATAGGTGACAAGGTAGGAAAATTAGCCGGAAAACTTGCTTTTGAGCACATCGAAAAAACGCATATCAAGAACAACGACGAACAGCCTTCCGATGATGATTCACAAAAAAATACCAATTCGCCACAAGACTAAGGCGATCGGCTTAGGTGAAGTTTAGGCGCCCTTCTTAAAGGTAATCGATACTATGGTTTCAAAAACTGTTTTATTTAGCGATATAGTTTTAATTGCATCAATGGTAACAATACCGGTAATGCTATTAGCCGGATGTGCCACCACACAGCATGATGAGCAACTGTATAGTCGAAACTCGCCAGTGGCACTTCAGTTGACTGAGGCGCAATCTCAGTCAAAACTTAATTGCAAAGAGACTAAAGGAACGATTCTTTCCCAGCAAATCATTCAAGAGCGCCAATTTCACGAGGTGACTGTATTTAAAATTAAAGTGAAAGGATGCGGCAAAGAAGCGGTCTACGTTACTCGTTGCGATGATGAAAAGAAGGTTCTTTGTGAGGTCCTGCTTCAGTAAAAAATGATGGCAAATAGATGGATTTATGTGAAGAGCACCCATCAGTCAGTTAATTCTAACGTTATCTCTTTCAAAAAATATCTGAGTGCCTGTAATGTGTGATGGAAGGGGGCGATAGGTTCGGTTGATCCCTCTGGAATCGACTGTCCGCTGTCTGCTGGTACGCATCCATTTGGAAATATCGAGTGAGTGACTACTCTGGGTCGGTTTTGGCTATTTTCAAATTGAATTTGCCAATGTCCGCTACTAAGAAAGGCAAAATAAATGCATAAGCGCCACTATTTATCTTGAAACCAATAATAGGGTACTTCTGACTATAGCAGCTAAAAATCACATGGCGATTAATAACTACGACTAGCCGGATTCATTCTCCGTCCGCAGCGGCAAACAACACACTCGGCTCCAATGCAGCCAAGATTGTTCTAATGACTATACGCAGTGACTCATGGCGTGTTAAGTTCTTGAATTAAAAATGCAATATAAAATCATTTTAGTCTCTTAATTCTCTGCTCCACATTACCGGAATTGTGATGCCTTTAAAGCTCTACCGGATATCCGAAGGCAGGAAAGCTTCGGCTAATTCTTGATTTATTCAACAAACTCAAATGAACAAGATTTAATAGGTCAGTGCATCCCACTATATTTTTCCTTAAGCTCCTTAAATCCAGCCAATGCTTCTTTCATCGCTGTGCCACCGCCTGGTAAATCACCATTGTTAAAGCTACTACGGGCTTGCCCCAGTTTTTGAGTAGCTTTCGATTTAATCGACGAAAGATTGCCATTGGAACTTGAAATCGACTTTTGCACTTGTTTTGCTTCCATTAACCACTCGACAATCACTTTTTGGTCTTCGCCCTTATCATAGGCGGCAACGGCCTTTTCCAGATATTCAATCGTTTGGTCTATCGATTTTTTTACGTCGGAAGTGCCTTGCCCTCCGATAGCAAAGGCGTTAGAACAAATAAAACTTAATACCGCTGTCGTAAACAGATATTTGATTATTTTCATCATGTTAAAATCTTTATCGTAGGTTTTTTGAAAAACTACTTTAGCATGCTTTATGGTACTTTGTGTCTTTGGTCTAGTGACGTATTGGAAGCAAATCTCTATAAAGCTGGGAAAAATCTGCCTATTTGATGTTCCCCCTGCCTCAGAATAGTTGTCGTCTCAAATTTTTAAAGAAAATAAAATTTGAGAT
>DPLR01000522.1:3340-4843 GCA_003541895.1 Cytophagales bacterium
TTTTAAAGAAAATAAAATTTGAGATTAGAGATGAAAGCGTATACAACGTATTCTGAAGACTTTAAAGAGCAAGCCTTGGCAAAAGTTTATAGTCGAGGAAATAATCAAACAGTTCAGGACGTCACAAACGACTTGAACATCTGTTTATAAACCCCAAAGACCTGGATGAAAAAAACCAAATTGGCTAGTCCCCGTGGTGTACAGTCGAAATCGAAACTTTAAGGCTAGCAAAACTGGACTGCTGCTTCCATATAACAAGCAAACATCAATGTCGTGATAATTCTGTTGATGGTAAAACCATTCTGATGAAGCTTAAACTTTGATTTAATAACCCAATCAGCTTTATAGATTCTGTGGCGGGATATTACTTTCACATCCCCCAAGTCGATTGTCAGATGCAACTCATTTAACCCAACCTAGATAAATGAGTTGCGCCAAACCCAAATCCAACACCATCCTCTTCGACCACCTCAATAAGTACTTTGCGATCGATATCCACTTTATATCGTTTTTCCTGATGCATAGCGTCAGAGAAGATGTTGGTAACCGCTACGTGCTCGTCACTGATCTCAGTGTGCTGCTGAATACAACATTCTCGGGCATCCGCAGCATCATTTGCTCCGTGGTGAACACTGAGGATCTGACCTGATCGTCTATCGAAAGCTATGTAAGTAGTCGACATTGTCTTTGCTCCTAAAAACGAAAAATATTGATCAAAGCTTTAGCTGAAATATATTGCCCAGACAACTGAAATGTTATCCTGGCACAATTGTATATAAATAACCCATTGGCGGGATTATCTTGGACAGGGATTCGTCCTGTTTCTTTTCCTTCCACATAAATGGTATGGGATAATATTTTTGCTATAGCTGCACTCTTTTGAGTGGGATCGGGATCGTTGATGGGGAACCCAGTATTGAATGCTGAAAGAGAGATGGTCGCATAAACATTCGTGCCTTGAGGTAGAGGGTCGATAGTAAAGTCAATGGGAAATAATCTTCCGGGTGCGCTGACCTGGATCCAATAACTTCCAATAATATCTAACATAAAATGTACCTCACTAACTTTAAACGATAATATCTTTATTTGTTAACTTCTTTAATCATGGCAACTAAAAAATAAAGTCTATGCAAAGTGTTATCGCGTTTAATCAAGTCTGTCTAGGTTTCAATTTCCTGCAAGCGTAAAACTAACGCCTGTTTACAAAAATTGAATTTAAACACTTTAGCCTTAACTTATTGTGAAGTAATACCGATGACACCCTTAACATGAAAACGAATCTCCCTATCAGAATGACTGCAAAAACTTTTTAAGCCAACAGAAGTGTATAAACTTTTCAACGTAAAATCTGTGAATTAATTTGCTGCCCAATGTGGAAAAGCTCACACTTTGAATTGGCTTTGTTGAATTTTTCAGCCCTCGGTAGAAGCAACCCCCTTTGATGAACTACTTATTCTTATGTAATTTCAATAATCATGACGATCTGATTCGGCCAAAATCGAG
>DPLR01000413.1 GCA_003541895.1 Cytophagales bacterium
CAATGTGTCCGGCTTTTCTTTTTAGAAAATGTGGAAGTAAATATTTTGTCAACGCAATCGTACCAAAGTAATCCACTTCCATAATCTGACGGTCAACAGAGAGGTGCGTGTCCTTGGCGAGGCTGCGTTGTGCTATGCCACCATTGTTGATTAAAATATCGATCTGCCCAAACAAATGAACGGCTGCTTCGGTAGTAAGTTGAAGAGTTTCTTGCTGAGCCAAATCGAATGGATATACTCTAATGTTGGGTTGTGCTGCCGGAAAGCAATTTCCTTTTACGCGCTCAAGCTCTTCTTTTCTGCGGGCTGAGATGATGAGCTTCACTCCTTTCTTTTTAGCGAGTTCATACGTCAACGCTTCACCGATGCCGCTTGAAGCGCCAGTGATCCAAATCACTTTATAGTTGAGGTATCCCATTTTATTTTCGCTTATAGATTACAAAATCGAATGCGTAGTTATGTTTTTGATCGGCCTGGTGGTGCTTCCTTGAAATTTCTTTCCATTCACTTTTATTCCAATATGGAAAATAGGTATCGCCCACGATCTCAGCATCAATTTCTGTAAGATACAGTTGATCGGTTTGAGCCAATGCCAACTGATAAATTTCTGCCCCACCGATAATGAATAATTCCTTTTCTTGATTTTGTTTTGCTAATGTAACTCCCTCATTCAAGTCATGGATTACTTTACATCCATCGGCATGAAAATTTTGCTGTCGCGTAATCACAATATTCGTGCGGTTTGGCAAAGGGCGGAATTTTGGTGGCAACGATTCATAATTTTTTCTTCCCATGATAACATGATGACCGGAAGTGGTTTCCATAAAATACTTCATGTCATCGGGCAACCGCCACGGAAGATCGTTCGCTTTTCCGATCACTCCGTTTTTAGCTACGGCAGCAATAATGGAAATAATCATTTTTAGGCAATGAGTTTAGCGAGCGCAAATGCCACAGCCGCAGCCACTGCGCCCACGATGGTAACACGCAGCGCCCCCTTCAACAAAGGTTGACCTGTGAGTTTACTTTTCACCAAACCAAAAGCGATCAAGCAAAAAACAGTAATGATAACCGATGACTTTAACCCCAGCATAACAGAGTCTGTAAAGAAATAGGCGCTCAGAGGAATAAGTCCACCAACGATATAAGAGATACCAATGATGAGTGCACTTTGGTGTGCGCGGTTTTTATCGGGGCGTTCAAGACCTAATTCAAAACGCATCATAAAATCCACCCATTGTTTCGGGCGCTTGGCCATTTCGCGAGCGATGGTTTCTTGAAGCTGATCATCTAATCCGTACTGAGCAAAAATATCTTTTGTCTCTTGAATTTCGACTTCGTGTTTGTGTTCAATTTCATCGTACTCCCTCCGCTCTTCCGAATCGTAATGCTCAATTTCGGTTCGGCCAGCCAGATAACCGCCTAATCCCATCGCGATAGAACCAGCCGCAATCTCAGCAAGGCCAGCGGTGATAATTATACTATTGCTATCTACGGCTCCGCTTAGTCCAGCTGCCAACGCGAAGGGTACGGTCAGGCCATCGCTCATACCAATGACAAAATCCCTTACTTTCTCTGATGATTGAAAATGTTGTTCCTCCATGCTACGAATCTACGATTAGAAAAAGATAAAAAAAATCATTTCTTGAAGCGCCTGAATCGAATCTCCGCTTCGAAAAAAGCAAACAGTGAGTTGAGTATCTGCGACTGACTGCCCGAGTGCGTAATCTCTCGATGCTGCTCGTTAAAATGGGTAAGTATTTTATAAAACGTTGAGTCGCTCAAAGAAAAGCGATCCATCAATTCTTGTTTTACTTCAGGGTTGGTTACAATCTCTACGTAGGTCTGTGTGCTCGCCAACTCAACTTTCAGTTTTTCCAACTTTCTTTTTTCCCTCTCGGCTTTCGAAAAATAACCTAAGTTAACGGCAGCACCGCCTCCGTAATTGGGCACGGCACCCAACCATGGTGTTGATTTGCTTTTAAGTTTTAATGAGGGGAGTTCCTTTTTCAGTGCCTCAGGTCTTCCAAACACGGTAACTTCCTTTAGCATGATCACTTCTTGAACCAATCGTATAAACATGATTTCGTCATCTAAAATCACTGGTGCTTGTTGTCTTATGTAGCCCACGCTCGTAAAAATTAAGGTGTCTGTTTCTTGCACACGCAATGAGAATACACCTTGTGCATTGGTAATTGTACCGAAGCGCGTGTTCTTGAGTCGAACAGAAACGTTGGGGATTCCATTCAACGTAACAGAGTCAACAACAATACCTTTTAATGTTCTCTGGCTAAAGGCAGAAAAACTTAGAGCGATGAACAAAAATGCGACAAGAAGTTTAGATTTCATCAACTGCGCAATATACTTTCCTCAGATGAATTTCAAAGGGAAAAAGTTGCTAAGTGGCTTAGCCTTTATTCGCCAATTGCCCACAGGCGGCATCAATATCCTTGCCCCTGCTCTTCCGGATGAGAGTGGTAATTCCATGCCGCTCTAAAATGTCCATGTACATGTTCAGGGCTTCATCGTATGACTGCTGTAATACTCCGTCATCTCTCTGGT
>DPLR01000500.1 GCA_003541895.1 Cytophagales bacterium
GCAGCAAACCTCGGTTGTAGGGTTGCTTTTTCATGGTGTGCGAAAAGAATATATATGTTTTTCCGTCTTTTAAATTTTTAATGGGAACTTCCTTAATGCCCATCAAGATGTCGCAGTCATCAACATCGCCTACTTCTATGCCTCGGTCTTTGTATTCCGATTCTTTGTAAGCTCTAACGTCACTGGGCTCAACAATAATTTTGACATTGGGGTAACGCTGCTGAATTTCTTCGGTTTGAATTGGGGTGAAAGCAACCCTTTTATCAGGAGGAATTTTACCTTCTCGTATAAGACCTATTTTGATTTGAGACATCTTGCGTATTAACTTTCAAATAACCCGCCAAGTAGTGAACTTGATTCTTTGCGGCTGTTGCTTCCGTAGGGCGACAATGCTTGTATCAATTTTCTGATAGGCATGGATTGTAGCCAAACCTTTCCTGTTCCCCTCAAAGTGGCAAGAAATATTCCTTCGCCTCCAAATACCATTGACTTTAAACTTCCGCTTGCTTCAACATCAAAATCTATTTGTGATTCAAAAGCAACTACACAGCCAGTATCTACCCTTAATGTTTCGTTATTGAGTGTGCGTTCAATTACGGTTCCTCCGGCATGAACAAATGCTTTGCCGTCTCCTTGTAATTTTTCAAGAATGAACCCTTCACCCCCTACCAATCCTGCACCTATTTTTCTATTGAAAAAGATGGAAAGCTTAGTTCCATAAGCCGCGCAGAGAAATCCGTCTTTTTGTACGATTAATTCATTGCCTGGACTTTGCGATAGATCAACCGGAATAACAGTGCCTGGGTATGGAGCAGAGAAACCTACTTTTGCTTTTTTATTTCCGCGATTGGTGAAGTGTGTCATGAATAAAGATTCACCTGTAAGCAATCGACTTCCTGCTGAAAGAATTTTGTCGAATAGGCCTTGGTTAGGATTTGAGCCATCACCCATTTTCGTTTCGAAAAGAATCCCTTCTTCCATGAAAAGCATTGCGCCTGCTTCGGCAATTACAGTTTCCAAAGGATCAAGTTCAACTTCTACTATTTGAATACTCTCTCCCTTAATCTGATAATCGATTACATGTGATGTAGGCATAATTATTTTTTCTTTTTTGATTTTTTTAATTCTGTATAGTCGTCTCTTTCAGCAAGTTTTTTGTCATCGACATTTTCATTTAGAAACTTGTTGAGTTTTTCAATGGGCAAATTCGATTTCAATTCTCCAAAGGTGTCGATTGAAACTTCGAAGCCCCTCAGCGCTTCATGTACGCGAGGCTTAGCTTGCTTTTTGGATTTGCCCGACTTTGATGATTTCTCTGTGGCCATAGAATTCTTTTTACGATACTTTGATCTTAAAGTTTTTGAGGGCGTACAAAATTCGATTGCATGTCTCCTCTTTTCCAATGATTTCCATCGTCATCATTAAATCGGGACCGGCCGCCCCTCCGGTAAGAGCCACACGTAGCATTTGCATGATCTTTCCGGATGAAATTGATGTGGTTTGAGCTACCTTTTCTAGAGTTGATTTGGCAATCAAGGCATCGATTGTTGAAAGTTGATTTATCTCATCCACAAATGATGATAAATATTTTACAACATCATCATTCCATTTTTTTGAGATGAGTTGTTCATCGAATTGTGTTGGAGTTATAAAGAAAAATTTTCCGTGCTCCCAGAAATCTTGTGGATAGGTAACGCGCTCTTTCATTGAAGCACAAACCTTCAACGCTTTTTCTTTAGTACATTCAATGCTTTCTTTCTCTAATGAATGAAGAAGATAAGCGGTTAGCTCTTCATCTGTTTTAGTACGCAGGTATTGTTGATTATACCATTGCGCTTTGTGAATATCAAATTTTGCCCCTGCCTTACCAATTCGTTCCAGTGTAAATGCTTCAGTCAATTCTTTAATCGAAAAAATTTCTTGTTCCGTTCCCGGATTCCACCCCAGAAAAGCAAGGAAGTTTAATAGTGCTTCTGGCAGGTAACCGTTTTCGCGAAAGCCTGTTGAGAATTCTTTTGTTTTTGGGTCGGTCCAGTTGAGTGGAAAAATTGGGAACCCTGCTTTGTCTGCATCGCGTTTGCTGAGCTTACCGTTGCCATCAGCTTTCAGCAGCAATGGCAAATGTGCGAACTGAGGCATTTCATTTTCCCAGCCAAAAAATTTATAAAGCAATACGTGCAAAGGTGCACTCGGCAACCATTCTTCTCCACGGATTACATGTGATATTTTCATCAGGTAGTCGTCAACCACATTGGCCAAATGATAGGTTGGCATTCCGTCTGATTTCATTAAAACTTTATCATCGATCTGCGATGAGTTTACATGCACTTCACCACGGATCAAGTCGTTGAGTTTGACATCTTCGTTAGGTGGAACTATTAGCCTAATCACATAAGGTTGACCCGAAGAAATTTTTTGTTTCACTTCTTCGTCAGAAAGAGTGAGCGAATTTTTCATTTGCATTCGCGTACCACTTCCGTATTGCTGATCTGATGAGTGTAAACTTTTTAATCGCTCGCGCATGGCTTCAAGCTCTTGCTCGGTATCAAACGCATAGTAGGCTTTGCCCTCATTGAGTAATTGCTGCGCGTATTTTTGATAGATCGCTTTGCGCTCACTTTGTTTATACGGAGCATAAGGCCCGCCTTTGCTTACACCTTCGTCAATTTCAATTCCTGCCCAGGCAAGCGATTCTAAAATGTATTCTTCAGCACCAGGCACAAACCTGTTCTGGTCAGTGTCTTCAATGCGCAGAATCATCGTGCCTTTGTGTTTTCTGGCCAATAAAAAATTATAAAGGGCAGTGCGAACACCGCCAATATGTAAAGCGCCTGTTGGACTTGGAGCAAAACGAACTCTGACTTCTTTCATCGATTTTGAAACGAAGTCAAAGTTAAGAATAGAATGTAAGGGCTAAAAAATTATTTCACGGCAATACACGAAATCTCTACGTTTACATCTTTAGGTAAACGACTTACTTCAACGGTTTCGCGGGCTGGGGGCTGGCTACTAAAATAAGCTCCGTAAACTTCATTCACTTTCGGAAAATTATTCATGTCTTTTAAAAAGATGGTGCTTTTCACAACATTCGAGAAATCCATTCCGGCCGCTAATAAAATTTCCGAGAGGTTTTTCATCACCTGCTGAGTCTCATCCGTGATATTTCCGGTGATTAAGTTTCCCGATGGTTTTTGAATTGCCACCTGGCCGGAGATAAAAAGCATGTTGCCCGCTTTAATAGCTTGACTGTATGGACCAATAGGGTCAGGAGCATTTGCAGAATAAACCAC
>DPLR01000168.1 GCA_003541895.1 Cytophagales bacterium
CAGGAGATAGCCCCCTCTAAAATGGAAGGAGCGTTTTTGGTAGCATAATTGCCCATTAACACAGCCAGCATATCGCTAATGAATTTTCCGGCAGTAAATGCTGGAATAATCAGATAAGGTTTCATGTTGGCCATTCCACCAGCTATGAACAGCGGAGTCGTAGGTAATGGCAGTAGGGAGTATGTGAAAATAGCTACCTGACCCTTCCATCCTTTCTCCTTTAACTTGCTACCTAAGAAACGGACGTCTTCATTTTTAGTGGGTTTAAATATGCGGCCTGCTACTTTTGGGATGTAGAGCGTGAGCAAATATCTTCCAATAATAGAACCGGCAACTCCCACAACAATCACCAGCCAGATGTTCAAATCAAAATAGATTTGGAAAAAAATCATCACTACGAATGCCGGAGGTAAAGGCAAAGGCACAACATCAACCAGCAAGGACCCGATAAAGACAGAGAGATAATTTAAGCGATTCATTTGCTAAGCATTTACGTCTTATGAAAACTAGAGATTGACAAATAAAGTAATAGATGTTATAAATGCACAAGCACGATTACAATTGGTTGAATGATTTCCATCATCCATTATTGGTTAATATAAGGTCTTATGATACGGCCTTATTAGTGGTCTTCTGGTTAATTGTAAATTGGCTCACTTTTGGTATTTCAACAGGGTTCCCTTGATTTGCTGCCCTTTGGCATAACGGGTTCGCGCACCAAAAATTCCGAGGAAACCTCGCTTTAAGCCAACGCCTCCACCACCACCGCTGGTGTTTGAACCCGTTCTTGTTAATGAAATATCATCGAAGATGATCGCGTCTGCGCCATGCTTCTTGCTTTTTCGGAGTAATTTATCTTGTACTTTTTCTGAGCGCTTTTTAGCTGTGACCTCATAAACTACTTTGCCCATGATTTCGTGTGGCTGCTTTACATCACTTTCGCGAAAATAAATTTCTACGTCCGTTGTGGGTGGGTAAGTGCGACCGTAATAGATTACCCGATTGCATGCGCTCAATAAAAAAGCGAAGACAATTAAATACGGCATTCTCTTATTCATAATTTTTTGGAATGCCACAATGTTACTGGTTCAGCACGAAAATTCCTCAAGCGTTTTAAAAAATCATGTTTGATCGCTTTTGAAAAATAGGACGAAGGATAGTGCGATCAAGCAAAATAAAAGCGAGAATTAAGTTTACAATAACAAAACCTCTGATAAACAATGTCATGTTAAAAGTAAATGTGGATGGCATTTTGACATTCTTAATATTAAGAGGAAGGTCTTTGAAGTTAAAATTGGTTTGGAGTTGATTTATTGTGTCAGTTGATAATAAACTCAGGGCAAGCAACGAAGCAATCAATAAACCAATGATCAATAGAAAACCATTCTTAGGCGAAAGAAAAACAGGTGATGCTTTTTTGTGAAGCCCCTTTATCACTTTTTCAGTGAAATTAGTTGAGGGCGTCAGTAAACTTGTTTCCCTTTTCAAAAACTCATGAACTATTTCAAGTTCTCTTAACCGAACCTGATTTTCATTATTTTCATTAATAGATTCTTGGATGAAATCTGTTTCAGCCTCAGATAAATTGCCATCAAGGAACTGAAGTAAAATATCGTCTGATAATTTTTTCTTTTCCATACGTTTACAAATTTACAGCTTCTTCTTTCAAAATCTTCTTTAACTCATCGGCTATTCGCTGTCTTGCCCGATGAACCCTGACCTTAACGGTATTAATATTTTGGTTCAGCATTTCGGCAATTTCTTCAAGCGAATATTCTTTCATGTAATATAATTGTACCGCTAATCGATCGGCATCAGATAATTTTAAGAGCGCCTGGTTGATAAAAAATCGTTTGTCATCTTTTTTCATTTCTATGTCGGACCGATCACTGTATTCAATAATTTGGTTTTCAATACTTTCAAATTGATTTCGATTCTTTCTTTTGTAGCTGATAGCCGTATTAAAAACTATTCGATAAAGCCAAGTGCTAAACTTTGCTTGTTTGTTGAAGTTGTTCAAATAACGAAATGCTTTAATAAATGCATCTTGTGCCGCTTCCTCTGCCTCACCTTTGTTCTGCAATATTTTTACGGCTATGGTAAAAGCATAGCTTTTATATTTATCAACCAATAAAGCATACGAAGCTTCATCGCCAGCCAATACACGATCAATCAATGAATATTCTTCTTGTGTTGTGATCACGGCCTTTTGACGCTAGTATCTTAAATCAAGTTACATATTATTGCAATTGTTTTTTATGGCCCACTGTAACCGTAATCAAAAACGCTGCGTCATAGAGCCAAAACTAAAATAGAAAAATTATGGCACCAGCAATTATTGGAACCCTCGTACCGATCGTGTTTCTGATTGGATTGTTTATCACCATCGTTTATGTGCGCAAATTCGAAAACCTTGAGCGTATGAATATTATTGATAAAGGTCTCGATCCTCACATTTTCAAAAAGGAAAGTTCGACCGCACCTACGCTTCGGTTGGCTTTACTCTTAATTGGATCTGGTATTGGTTTATTTATTGCTTACTTCCTTGACTATTCTTGGAACACAGAAGAAGTGGGCTACTTTTCAATGATCTTCATTTTTGGTGGTATAGGCTTGGGCCTTGCTTACATCATCGAAGAACGAAAATTGAAAGGGAAGTAGTAGGCTTTAAGAGTTAATCGTTATTCGTTACTCTATAACGGATAACGATTAACCTCTAGTGAGTTCAATAATCGTTAACTCTGGAGGCATACCAATTCTGCCAGGGTAGCCGAGAAAACCAAAGCCACGATTCACATATAAATACTGTTCTTGATTTTGATAAAGCCCTGCCCATTGTTTAAAGATATATTGGCTTGGACTCCATTTCACGTTTGCAATCTCTACACCAAATTGAAATCCGTGGGTGTGCCCAGAAAGCGTAAGATCAATGTCGTTGTATTTAGGTCTAACTATGGCATCCCAACTGGTAGGGTCATGTGAGAGCAAAATTTTGGTTGAAGCTTCTTCCGTTCCTCTGTAGGCTTGATCTAATTTTCCATACTTCGAAAATCTTCCAGCACCCCAATTTTCAATACCGATAATTGCTAGTGGATCTCCGCTTAGTTTGATGATCCGATTTTCATTCATCAATAAATCATAGCCCAACAGTCGATGCGCCTCCATCAAGTCTTTGAAATTTTTTTCTTTGGCTTCCTTCGTTTCCCACGAACGGTAATCGCCATAATCATGATTGCCTGTAATTGAAAATACTCCGAGCGGAGCTTTCACCTTTTCAAAGATCGGAATGTAGTCTTTTACCTCAGCAGATTCATTGTTTACCAAATCGCCTGTGAAGAAAATCAAGTCAGGCTTTTCTTTCATCAACATTTCAACACCACCTTTTACTGCGGTTTTATTCCAAAAACTCCCAGAATGAATATCAGAGATTTGACCAATACG
The DNA here is from genome assembly GCA_003541895.1 of Cytophagales bacterium. Classification (GTDB taxonomy): domain Bacteria; phylum Bacteroidota; class Bacteroidia; order Cytophagales; family Cyclobacteriaceae; genus ELB16-189. The sequence continues at coordinate 3,442 of DPLR01000168.1, forward strand.
AAGCCCGTCAAATGATTTTGGAAGGTTGGGAAGCTTAATTTTTTGATGCTGGATTCGATAGTCGTGTGCGCCAGTGATCACTCCGTAAACAGAAAGCCCAATAGGCACGGCCGAAGCTACAAGTGCAGCCTGTGATAAAAATTCTGAACGCGTGATAGGTGCTCCTGGTAAAGAATCTTTTTTTGAGAAATAATTAATAACAAGGCGGACACCACGCTGAATGTCATCAACAAAAAGGAAGAGAACCGCAAATAATTTTGAGAAATAGAGGATGGCCGATCCCGCAATGACATAAATCCGTAAGTAATCAGTTCCTCTGTAAGGATCGCTAAGTGCCCACCAAGTTAGCCCAAGAATAGCGATTACTGTTGGTATCCAATATCCATAACGAAGAAACATTTTCCATTGGGGCGACCATTGGGAGCTTACATTTATTACCGCCTGAAAAACGTAAGCATCGATGGCTAAAAAAAGGATGATGAAAATAATAAGTGTCATGATTCGTGCAGTCATAAAAAAAGATCGTCTTGAGATTACAAGACGATCTTTAAATAAAATTATTTTAACCCAGAGCTACAGAACTTGGAACTTCACTTTCTATTGGTTCTACTTTCTTTTTAAACACTCGCTCTCTTAATTTGGTAAATAGCAAATACATTACCGGAACGAGCACAAGCGTGAGGAATGTACCAAAGATCAACCCGAAGATCATAGTCCACGCTAAAGGACTCCAGAATGCAACATTATCGCCACCAAAGTAAATGTGTGGATTCAATTCAGTAAATAATGTGACAAAGTCAATGTTCAAACCAACACCCAGCGGGATTAATCCGATCGTTGCAGCGGTTGTGGTCAGCATCACAGGTGTCATCCTGGTTTTTGCTGCTTCAGTAATGGCTTCTTTCAATGGAAGGCCTTGCGAGCGGAGTAGGTCAGTAAATTCAACAAGTAAAATTCCGTTTCGAACAACCAAGCCTGCAAGGGCCATTATACCAATTCCTGTCATTACGATGGATATCTCTAATTTGAAAAGAGAGAAGCCAATCAATACCCCTATTATACTGAATAAAATTTCGGAGAGAATAATCATGGGCTTGCTAATAGAATTGAATTGCAATACAAGAATCATGGTTATCATGGCGAAAGCAAGACCGAACGCAACAACCAAAAAGGAAGAAGTCTCGGCTTGATCTTCTTGAGCTCCGGTCATCTTAATAGTTACGTCATCTGGAACTGAGAACGAGGTAATTTTTGATTTGATTTTATCAACCACTTCGTTTTCGTTAAACCCACCTAAAACGTTTGAAGATATACTAACAACACGCTTTTGATTGATCCTTTTTATACCTGCATAGCTGTTTGAATATTCTACAGTAGCAAAAGAAGAGAGGGGTACCTGACGCACCTGTCCACCCATACTCATATCGCGATAGGTGATGGGCAATCCTAACAACGCGTTTACATCATTGCGTTGACTTTTTAAAATTCTTAATTCGATTGGATAATCATCGTTTTCATCGCGGAAGCGCGACACCTCGGCACCGAACACAGCAGTGCCTAATGCGCGGCCAATATCCGTTGTTGATATTCCTTCACGGTTTGCTTTTTCACGATCGATGTTAATTCTGATTTCAGGCTTATCGCTCTGAAAATCCGATTTCAATTCTTCTACGCCTGGAATTTGAAGTGAGTCAAGATATTTTTTCAATCGGCTTGAAGTGCTAACGAGCTTCTCAAAATTCTCGGCAGCAATTTCCACTTTGT
>DPLR01000320.1 GCA_003541895.1 Cytophagales bacterium
ATTCAGAATACAATAAGAACAAAGACAAGAAAGTAAACTTCTTGCAGATTTGGGTCTTTCCTAAAGTGAGAAACATCACTCCGCGTTACGACCAGAAAACATTCGAGCCTAAATCGATTGAGAACAAACTTCAACTGATTGTTTCTTCTGAAAAAAATAGTGAAGGCGTGTGGATCAACCAAGATGCCAATTTTTATCTCGGCCGATTGAAAAAAGATTTCGCCACGGAATTCGCTATTAGCAGAAAAGGTAATGGTGCTTACTTCTTTGTGATTGAAGGAGATGTTACCGTTGGAAATCAAAAACTAAATAAGCGCGATGGCCTTGGCCTTTGGGATTTTGAAAAAGCTTCTATCAGCGCTGACAGCGATGCCGAGTTGCTGATCATGGATGTACCAATGGATTTGAAAATTTCAAACTAAAACATTGAAGGTTAAATAAGGAGTGCTCAAAAAAATATATGAAAACAAGAACTGTCTCAAGATTACTGTACGCACATGAAGCTGACATGGGCGGCATGCCCATCAGGCAACCGTTACCAACACAAGCGGTGGAACAAATCGATCCGTTCTTGCTGTTACATCACGCTAACATTAAAGCACCGTCACACATCAAACCTGATCATGCCGGAGTTGGCCCTCATCCGCATCGTGGGTTTTCACCAGTCACATTTATCTTTCAAGGTGGCGTTCATCACCGCGACAGCCGCGGACATAACAGCACTGTATATGCTGGTGGCGCTCAATGGATGAACGCAGGTATGGGCATCATTCACAGCGAACGGCCTTCCGATAATATTCACGATATCGGTGGGCGTCAGGAAATTATTCAGCTATGGATCAATACGCCTTCAAAAAATAAAATGGACCAGCCATCTTATTTTCCGATCCAAGCAGAATATGTTCCAAGCACAGCAAGTGAAGATGGAAATGTAAAGGTCAATGTTTTCGCTGGCGAAATTTTGGGAGTGAAAGGTACGGTTCCATCGCAAGCGGTTGTGAATGCAGCCACGTTGTACTTCAAGAAGAACGGGAAGATTGAGATCCCTATTCCTGCCAATCACAACGCACTTATCTATCTTCTCGATGGCAAACTAACCATTGACGGTTTTGGATTGGTTGATGAATTGCATCTTGTCCATTTCAAAAATGATGGCGAAGGGATTTCAATGCAGGCACTTGAAGACACTCGCGTGTTACTGTTAAGTGGCGAACCTCTCAACGAAAAAGTAGTTTCGTACGGACCGTTTGTGATGAACACGCAAACACAAATCATGGAAGCCATGCGCGACCACCAGATGGGAAAAATGGGTATTCTCATCGAAGAGTGAGGCTTTCGCTTAGATCCTAGCTATATACTTTTCTTATTTAATTGTAAAAGTAAACACCCTGTAGGCTATATTTCGTTTACTAACTTGAGCAATTTATGAAACTCCTCTTAAGCACAATAAGGAAAAAATGGCCTGAGTACATTTTAGAAGTAATTGTTTTGATTATTGGTATTTATGGAGCTTTCGCTTTGGAAAGATGGAATGAAAACAAAAACACAAAAGCTTTTGAGCACAGCACGCTTCAACAAATATTAGTAAACTTAAAAAGTGATCGGGATAACTTGATCGCCATTCAGACTCACAATCTTCGCGCCATCTATTCAACGAAAAGGATTCTGGCCTTAGATCAGTCAACACCAGAAATGGACAGCCTTAAATTCTGGCTAGGTGACGTAGCTCAGTTTGACCGTTTTCAACCGCTTACCAATGCCTATGAAGTTTTAAAGGCTCGAGGGCTGGATGTTTTGACTAATCAAGAACTCGCTTACCAAATTGGAAAGTATTATGATGATGATGCACAAAAAATAGTGAAGACTATTGGAGATATTGAACTTGCATTTAACACCGAATGGGAACCCTTACTAAGAAATTACGGAGTAGATTTTCAATGGAAAAAATTAGTGATTCTCTCGGATTGGAATTTATTATTCAATAATGGGACGGCAAGAAAAATCATAATTTTGAATAAAGATAATTACAGTTCTGGAACTGAAAGCTTAATAAAAGTGCTCAATAGCCTTGATGCATTGATCACAGCAGTAGAATTTGAACTGAAAGAAGAATGATAAACAAATCACTCCAAAATTCCCTTTCCAGCTAGCCTAATAATTGAGCTATCAATCCTTAGAGATTATTTCATTGTCGCACGCTTCATTAGTTCAAAAATCGGCATATTGATTTGTTTGCCCATCTGTTTCCCGTTCCGGTAGGTGATCACTTTTAATGTGACGGCATCTTTCGGAACGGAAAGCGCTGATGAATATTTCGGATAAAAATTATCCGGGTTGGTTTCATCAAAAGTAAAATAGATATCGAGATCCTTCAGCTCGGTTGATAACTCAATTTTCAATTGACCTTTCTCATCTTTCGAGGGATTGAAAATGCAATCGTACATAGCCGTTGAATATTTTATTTGTGCCTGGTCGCAACGTTCAAAATGATTTTCGGTTCGCTTCACAAATGAATCCCAATTTTTATTTTCCTTGGGTGACCATAGCGTTTCACTCACCGACCAAGCACGCGGATAGAGCATGTACTGCACACTGCGCCAACTGATCAAGCGTTCGCTCCACACATTGGCCTGTCCACCTAAAACTAACCTAGAATCAACGCCCTCCGGCACTGGCTCGAACTGATACGACTGATTTAACCGCACTGTTGAATATACTGGAGGTTCCGTAATTGCATCGCCCTGTCGCAAGTCGAGGTAAACATTCGTGCTAGGTGTCATAATCACTTGATGACCTTGATGTGCAGCTTCAATGCCTCCTTTCATTCCCCGCCAACTCATCACCACTGCATTGCCCGCAAGTCCTCCTTCCAAAATTTCATCCCAGCCAATCATCTTCTTCCCCTTCGATTCAATAATTTTTTCCATGCGCTTTACAAAATAGCTCTGCACTTCATTCATGTCTTTCAATTTCTCGCGTTTCATCAGCTGAGCGATGCCTTCATTTTTCTCCCAGAAATTTTTCGAGCACTCATCGCCTCCCATGTGAATATAATTGTAGGGAAAAAGTTGAGCCACTTCAGTCATCACTTTGTCGATGTACT
>DPLR01000229.1 GCA_003541895.1 Cytophagales bacterium
CAACGGATTGAAAGAAGTTGATATAGTAATGAAATCGGAAGCGGTATTGATTGCAACACCTCATCTTGAAAATCAGAAAAAAGAAATTCTTAACGAACTCATTTTCCGGATTCAATCGGTACAAGTAGCTAAAAGCAATAAATATATTTTGATGAACTGCCCGAACGATGCGATTGAAAAAATTACGGAAATAATTCCCGGCATGAAAAGCCCCACGATTCTTCCATTGAAAAAGGAAGGATGGTCTTCCTTGCACTCAGTTGTTGATGAAAATGATTTTTGGAAAAAAATAAATCAACTGAAGTCGTTAGGGGCTGAAGGAATACTTGTTGTGCCTATTGAAAAAATGATTGCTTAACTAATTCCCTACCATGAAAATAGTAGAAAACCCCGAGCGAAGTTTGTGGAGCCAATTTTGCCAACGACCACAAATCCAAAACGACTTTCTTGAAAGTGCAGTACAAAACGTGTTGTCGCGGGTAAAAAAGTCGGGAGATGCTGCGTTAAAAGAACTTACATTTCAATTCGACAAGGTAAAACTCAACGAGATTCAAGTTTCGCAAAATGAAATAGACGAAGCCATCAACGAAACCCCGATCGGATTAAAGCAAGCCATCGAAACCGCTTACAACAACATCAAAAAATTTCATTCTGCACAGCGAAGAGAAATAGAAAGAATTGAAACCACGGTAGGCGTAACCTGTTGGAGAAAAGCAACAGCAATTGAGAAGGTAGGCATCTATATTCCGGGAGGAACCGCTCCCTTGTTTTCTACCGTATTAATGCTGGGTGTGCCTGCGCAATTGGCCGCATGTAAGGATGTAGTTTTGTGCACACCACCCGATGAGAATGGTAAAGTTAATGCAGCTATTCTATTTGCGGCACAGCTCACTGGCGTGAAAAAGATTTTTAAAGTAGGCGGAGCTCAGGCCATCGCTGCACTCGCGTTCGGTACCGAAAGTATTCCTAAAGTTTATAAAATATTCGGGCCAGGAAATCAGTATGTAACCAAAGCGAAGCAACTTGTTTCGATGGAAGGTGTTGCCATCGATATGCCCGCTGGTCCATCCGAGGTGTTGGTTATCGCTGACGAAAATGCAAATCCATCTTTCGTGGCGGCCGATTTATTATCGCAAGCAGAACATGGTGAAGATAGCCAGGTAATTTTAGTTACTTCTTCAAAAGCCACCATTGAAAATGTTCTTCGTGAAGTTGAAACGCAAGTAGCGCGATTGCCACGCAAAGAGTTGGCATTAAAAGCACTGGAGAATAGTCGCGCCGTCGTAAAAGATTTAGATGAGGCGATTGAATTTGTCAATGAATATGCTCCTGAGCACTTGATCATCAATACCAAAGATTGCGATCAGCTTCAGGAGATGATCACCAACGCGGGGTCCATTTTTTTAGGAGAATACACACCCGAGTCTGCCGGTGATTATGCTTCCGGAACAAACCACACTTTACCCACCAATGGCTTTGCCAAAAGCTATGGCGGAGTTTCGCTCGAAAGTTTTTTGAAATACATTACCGTTCAAAAAATTTCAAAGGAAGGAATAAAAAATCTTGGGCCAACTATTGAAACGATGGCCGAAGCCGAGCAGTTGAAAGCACACGCAGAAGCAGTTAGGGTGAGGATAAAAAATAATTAAGATGGACATTCGCAAACTGATCAGGCCAAACGTGCAAAAGCTGAAACCTTATTCTTCCGCTCGCGATGAATTTGAAGGTGAAGCAACTGTGTTTCTTGATGCCAACGAAAATCCGTATGCATCTAATTACAATCGGTATCCCGATCCGCATCAAAAAAAATTAAAAGAGAGAATTTCGCAGATCAAAAATATAGAGGCCAATAAAATTTTTCTAGGCAATGGAAGCGATGAAGCGATTGATTTACTCTACCGTGCGTTTTGTGAGCCTGGCATTGATGAAGTGCTTATACCTGAACCCACCTACGGCATGTATTCGGTGAGCGCCAACATCAATAATATTAAAATCAATTCTGTTAAGTTGACTTCTGATTTTGATATCGATGTAGAATCAATTCACAAATCAATCACACCTTCAACGAAACTGATTTTCTTTTGCAGCCCCAACAATCCATCAAGTAATTTACTTACCGCTAGTCGAATTATTCAGGTGCTTGAAAGCTTTCAAGGTCTGGTCATTGTAGATGAAGCATACATCGATTTCACATCGACTGAAAGTTTTACAACGAAGCTAAACGGATACGCCAACCTCGTTGTACTTCAAACACTCTCAAAAGCGTGGGGTTTGGCTAGCTTGCGATTGGGAATGTGTTTTGCTTCCAAAGAAATTATTTCTGTGTTGAATAAGATCAAACCGCCCTATAATATCAGTGGTGCCATACAAGAAATAGTGTTGAATCAGCTTTCTGATACCACAGCTTTTAATGCGCACTTAACTGAAGTTTTAAAGCAAAGGAAATTGCTTTCAGAAAAATTAAAAGAGGTGAGTGTGGTGCAGCACCTATTTCCGTCTGATGCCAATTTCATTTTGGTCAGAGTGAAGAATGCGAGAGAAATTTATAATCAACTCCTATCGAAAGGAATTGTGGTACGCGACCGATCAAGTGTAGTTTTGTGTAATGACTGCCTACGGATAACGGTTGGGACTCCAGAGGAAAACGAAATACTAATTACCGAATTGAAGAATCTATGAAGAAAGTTTTATTCATCGATCGCGATGGTGTTTTGATTGTTGAACCCGTAGATCATCAAATTGATGAACTTCAAAAATTAGAATTCATTCCCGGCATATTTACTTGGCTCGGTAAAATTGCCAGTGAAACAGATTACGAGTTGGTAATGGTAACCAATCAAGATGGCCTCGGCACCAAAAGTTTCCCCGAAGAAAATTTCTGGCCAGCACAAAATAAATTATTGAAGGCCCTCGAAGGCGAAGGTGTGGTCTTCAATGCCATACATATTGATCGATCTTTCGCAGAAGAAAAACTTCCCACACGCAAACCGGGCACAGCCATGCTCACCAAGTATTTTTCAGAGGAATATGACTTAAAAAACTCATACGTAATCGGAGACAGAATAACCGATATTCAACTGTAAAAGAATTTAGGGTGTAAGGGCATTCTACTCAATTCAGACTCATTCAAGAATAAAATTGCCGAGACTCAACTTCACGATACATGTGTTTTGATTACTCAGTCGTGGAAGGAAATTTATGAACAAGTAAAACCCAAACGCGAATCGACCGTCATAAGAAAAACGAACGAGACCAACATCACCATCGAGTTGAATTTAGACGGATCTGGTAAATCTTCCATTCACACGGGCCTTGGTTTCTTTGATCACATGCTTGATCAATTGGCGCGCCACGGACAACTGGATTTAATAGTAAATGCCATTGGTGATTTGCACATTGATGAGCACCACACCATTGAAGACACCGGAATTGCGTTGGGTGAAGCTTTCATAAAAGCACTTGGCAACAAACGTGGCATTGAGCGTTACGGATTTTGTTTGCCCATGGATGATTGCCTTGCGCAAGTAGCCATCGATTTTGGTGGCAGGCCTTGGTTAGTTTGGGATGCCGAATTTAAAAGAGAAAAAATTGGTGAGATGCCAACTGAAATGTTCAATCATTTTTTCAAATCTTTCACTGATTCAGCCAAATGCAATTTGAATATCAAGGCAGAAGGAACGAACGAGCATCATAAAATTGAAGCGATATTTAAAGCGTTTGCCAAATCGATAAAGATGGCGGTGAAAAAAGAAGGCGATCAACTGCCCTCAACGAAAGGAACACTGTGAGTATGAAACTATCTATTATAAAATACAACGCAGGTAATATCCGCTCGGTAGCTTTTGCCCTTGAACGACTTGGCGTGAATTTTGAAATCACTGATGATCATGAAAAAATTCGTTCGGCCGACAAAGTGATTTTCCCGGGAGTTGGCGAAGCGAGTTCAACCATGAAGTATCTGGAAGAAAAGAAATTGGATAAACTTATCGTTGGCTTAGAACAACCCGTGCTTGGAATTTGTTTAGGAATGCAACTGATGTGTCGGTTTTCAGAAGAGAACGCTACCCCTTGTCTCGGTATTTTCGATGAGACGGTGAAGAAATTTGATAGCATTGCTAACGAAAAGATTCCGCACATGGGGTGGAATTCACTTACCCAAACAAAAAACTGGCTATCAAAAGAACTTGAGAACCAATATGTTTATTTCGTTCACAGTTATTATGTCCCTCAAAATCCATTTACATCGGCCGTTACAGAATATATTATTCCGTTCAGTTCAGCTATGAGGAAAAACAATTTTTATGCGGTTCAATTTCACCCAGAAAAATCAGCAAAAGCGGGCGCAATAGTCCTAGAAAATTTTCTGAAAAATTCTTAACTATCGCCCCATGAAAATCATTCCAGCAATCGATATTATTGACGGTAAGTGCGTTCGCCTCACACAAGGCGATTACGGTAAAATGAAGATTTACCGAGAAGATCCTTTGGATGTTGCTCTTGAATTTCAAGACGCTGATATCGAATATCTTCATTTAGTAGATCTGGATGGAGCCAAAAAAGGCAAAGTGGTTAACTGGCGAATCATTGAAGACATTATTTTTAAAACAGCTCTGACTATCGACTTCGGTGGAGGCGTTAAAGATGGATCGGAAG
>DPLR01000047.1 GCA_003541895.1 Cytophagales bacterium
GGTGCCAATGAAAACACGGTGATCACTTTTTCGCACGATGCCAAAGTGGAAGGGCAAAATGTTCCTGCTGGATCATATGGATTTTTCCTAGTGATAAATTCTGATAATAGCGGAGAAGTTATTTTATCAAAAAGCTTTAAGTCATGGGGGAGTTTCTTTTACGATCAAGCTCAAGACCAACTTAGAGCAAAAATCCAATTGAGAGATTTGCCCTATTCGGTTGAGTCTCTTACCTACGATTTCATGAATGCAACAAAATATTCTGCCGAACTAGTTTTGAATTGGGAGAAAAAACAGTTCCCTGTAAAAATTGAATTTGATGTTGATAAAATTGTGATGGCCAATGCAAAGGAAGTTTTGAAAGGACAGACTGGATTTAATCCTCAATCTTTTGTAACAGCGGCTGGGTATGCCATGAACAATAATATTGAGTTAGAACAAGGCGTTAAATGGATAGATCAGGCTATTACTAATGGCGCACCAAACCCGGGAAATGCCCAAGGGATAAAATACAATTTACTTACAAAATTGGGTAAGACTTCAGATGCTGAAAAGCTATTCCAAAATGTGATTACAAATTCGAATGAAAATGATGTCAATCTATTTGCATATCAATTATCTGGCCAAGGTCTACATGACAAAGCAATAGAGGCATTTGTTTCAAATACAAAACGCTTCCCAAATAGTCCAAATACCTGGGACAGTTTAGGTGAAGGCTATGCAAACAAGGGTGACAAAGAAAATGCAATCAAGAGTTTTAAAAAGTCTTTGAGCATGAACCCTCCTTCAGGAGTGAAGGCAAACTCAGAGAAGTTTTTGAAACAGTTTGGTGCGATGTAACTAACACCAAGCAAAGAAAGTGAGCCGATTAAACACGGCTCACTTTTTTTTATAATTAATTAGTGGTGTGCCGCTCTTGTTTTCTCGCATCATTTCAGAAAATCCTTGATTTTTTGAGAATGCGGTTAGCGCCATTGCAATTCGTTTCGCTTTGGTTTGCATTGTCTTGGCATCTTCAATCCATTTACTAAAGTAGCGCTGATGTGATCCCGGCAAGGACTTAAAAAATTTCATAGCCTCAAGGTCTTCCTTTAAGCAAGCCATAAAATCTTTCGAGGGTTCAATCTGGCGTTGGTCTAGTTCCATCTGCACCAACACCTTGTCGCCCATTTTCTTTCCGATTTCTTTTCTGATTTTTCCATTCAAAGGCATAATGAAACTACCTTCGCCCATCGGGATGATCGCTACTTTCTCAAACGCAAAATCATCCAATTTTCCTTTCACCCGATAGGAAACTTTTACGCCTGGATTTATTTTCTTGGCTTGCGCTGAACTTATCTCAATATACGTCCAGCCTGTTTTTTCGCCCTGCTTATCAAATTTTAAGATGGTGGTGTTGAACTGAATCATATCTGAAAATTAATAAAATCTAAAAGCGAATTTCATTCCCCGAACGAACTCATGTTCAAAGTTTCGAATTTTTACGTTTCATTTGCGTTAAAACTTTGTTCTCAGAAATCACGTTTAGACTTAATTCACAGGCTTTCAAAGTATGGATCAACCGAAAAATTCGTCTTATCAAATTAGTTTGCCAATCATTTTGTGCATCGGGCTTGCCGCGGGTTTGCTGATTGGCGCCAATATCAATTCAAAAACAGTTAGATCAACCGATAGCGCAGAAATCGAAAAACTGCGCGAGGTTTTGTCGCTCATTCAAAACGAGTATGTTGACAAAGACAAAGCAGATGCTTTGGTTGAAGATGCCATTCCGCACATTCTTGGCAAACTCGATCCGCACTCAGCCTACATTCCTGCCAAAGAAAAAATAGAAGCCAACGAAGACCTCAAGGGAAATTTTGAAGGCATCGGGATTGAATTCAGTATTTTCCATGATACGTTGGTAGTGGTTGCAGCGCTGAGTGGTGGTCCTTCTGAGGCTGTCGGCTTACGTCCGGGCGATAAAATTATTAAGGTGAACGGGAAACAAATTGCAAATACTAAGCTCACTAATCTTGATGTTCAAAAATATTTGAAAGGCCCCAAAGGCACGGAAGTAAAAATTGATGTGCTTCGCAAATCAGAGAAGTCGTTGATTGCATTTACGATTATCCGCGACAAAATTCCGCAAACATCGGTTGATGCATCGTACATGATCGATGCTGAAATCGGCTACATAAAAATTAGTCGCTTCTCCCAAACCACGTATGAAGAATTTAAAACAGCGCTCGAAAAATTAAAAAAAGCAGGCTTGAAAAAACTGGTTCTCGATCTGCAAGGAAATCCGGGCGGATACATGGATCAAGCCATTGATGTTGCCGATGAGTTTTTAACTAAAGGCGAAAAAATTGTTTTCACCAACGGACAAGAAACACGCTACAATGAAAATGCCATCGCCACCGACAAAGGTGATTTTGAAAAAGGTGATTTGATTGTTTTGATCAACGAGGGAAGTGCTTCTGCTTCTGAGATTGTAACAGGTGCCCTTCAGGATAATGACCGCGCGTTGATTGTGGGCCGCAGATCTTTTGGCAAAGGGCTGGTACAACGGCCATTCGATTTGAACGATGGATCTGAAGTGAGGCTTACCATTTCAAGATATTACACACCCAGTGGCCGCTCCATTCAAAAGCCTTATGAAGATTTGAAGGAATACGACAAAGACATTGTGAAGCGTTACAAGCATGGTGAATTTTTTCATGCCGATAGTATTCACTTCAATGATTCACTAAAATACCACACACTTAATGGAAGAACAGTTTATGGAGGCGGAGGAATTATGCCGGATTATTTTGTGCCACTAGACACTTCTCATTCAAGTAAATATTTTAACGAGCTTTTCGCTGTTAACTCGGTGCGCGAGCTAGCCTTCAATTATGCTGAAGAAAACAAAACAAGTCTGGAAAAAATGGGCTTCGAAAGTTTCAAGCAAAAATTTGTTGTAGATGATGCTCTGCTTTCACGGCTAGTAGCGATGGGGCAAAAAGAAAAGGTAAAACCTGATCTGGCCGACCTGGCCAGAAACAAAAAAGTATTTCAGATTTATTTGAAATCGGAAATCGCCAGACGAATTTGGGGCAACGCTTCGTTTTATCCAATCTTCAATGAGAGTAATGAAGTGCTTGAGCAGGTCATCAAAAATAGTTTGTTCGATAAAATTCCTCAGCTTGATCGGACTAAGTTTTAATCATGCTTCATAAAACCAATGGAATTGTTTTTCGATTAACCAATTATAGCGAGAGCTCAATCATCGTAAACATTTTCACAGGGGCATTTGGATTGCAGAGTTACATTGTCAATGGCGTTCGGGGTAAATCAAAAAAAACTAACATTGCACTCTACCAACCACTCACCTTGCTTGAGTTAGTGGTTTATCATCGCGAGAATGCATCGATCATGCGCATCAAAGATGTGAAGTGCATTCATCCTTATCAAAGTCTGTCGAAAGATTTTCGAAAAGCAACTATTGCAATGTTTCTTAACGAAGTCATTAACCGCGTGGTGAAAGAACAAAGTCATGCCGAGAGCTTGTGCACGTTTTTAATCCAATCTTTCATTTCGCTTGACTTACTACAATCGAATACAGAAAATTTTCACTTGATCTTTTTGATTCGGCTAAGTCAGCATTTAGGATTCCGGCCATCAGAAGTGGCTGAATTATCGGGTGGCTGGATGGCCGACAAACAAGAGGAAGAAATTCTTTCTAAATTGTTGACGGCTTCTTACACTGATTTTATTGCCATGAACCATACGCAACGAAAAAATATTTTAGACATGTTGCTTCGGTTTTATGTGTTGCATTCTGAAAATTTTGGCGAGCTGAAATCATTGCAGGTAGTACGCGAAATAATCAATTAAGAAAATGGAAAATTTTATCCTTCCTATTCAAATCCGTTGGTCAGACATTGATCAAAACCGACACCTCAGGCATTCGGCCTATTACGATTACGGAGCACTTGCGCGTGTGGAGTGTTTCACCAAACAGGGGTTAACCACTTCGAAGTTGGAGGAATTTCAAATCGGCCCCGTGTTGTTTCGCGAAGAGGCCATCTTCAAACGCGAAATTCATTTTGAAGATAAAATCACCATCGATTTACAAATGAGCAAATCTCGACCGGATTTTAGTCGGTGGAGCATTGTGCATCATCTTTACAAAGAAGACAAAACACTAGCCGCTATTATAAATCTTGATGCTGCATGGATTGATTTGAATTTGAGAAAGCTTACGGTTCCCAACTCGTTCATCCAAAAAATATTCGAAGGGTTTCCCAGGTCAAAAGATTTTGAATGGGGCGATCCGTTGAAGAGATGATTTTTTATCCTCTCGCAACCCAACGCTCAATCACTGTTGGGAAGTGCCGATGTTCTAACTGCAAAACTTTTTCAGCAACTGACTTAGAGTTGTCACTCGGCAGCACATCGCATTTTTCTTGCGCTAGAATTTTTCCTTCATCATAGTGATCATTTACTAAGTGAATGGTAATGCCTGTTTCCTTTTCACCGGCCGCTATCACAGCTTCATGCACTTTCAGCCCATACATTCCTTTTCCACCAAATTTTGGAAGCAGCGATGGGTGAATGTTAATAATTTTATCTGGATATGCTTCAATCAATCTTTGTGGAATGAGCAAAAGAAAACCAGCCAACACAATGTGAGTGATTTTGTTTTCACTAAGCCAATTCAAAACATCATCGCATTCGCGGAATTGATTTTTATCGAAGACAACTGATTTAATGCCAAATTTTTTGGCGCGCTCTAAAACCAACGCGCTTGGATTGTTACTAACAACGGCTGCAATTTCAACTGAATTGTGGTGCTGAAAATATTTTATGATCGCCTCCGCATTAGATCCACCGCCTGACGCAAAAATGGCAATCCTTGATTTTGTCATTCTGCAAAACTAAATGAAAACCATACTGATGATACCGAGTAGCATAATTACTTTACACCACTGGCTGATGTAATAGAAATCTTTTTTTGTGTCTGCCCTCACCAATCTTACCAATAGAAAAACCAAAGGCACAAAAAGGAACACAAAAAAGTAAAACACAGGTAATTGCCGATAAACTTTATTTATTAAAATCACGGAACCAAAAAGAGCCGCCATCAAAAAATAAATAAAAAATTTTGTCTTGTGGTTGCCCCAAACGATGGGCAAAGTTTTACATCCAAACGTATTGTCGCCTTTCAGGTCTTCCATGTCTTTTACAATCTCTCGAATCAATGTCATGGCAAATGCAAAGATGGAGTAGATCGCTATGAGTGGTTGATGCACAGCATACAATGTGTTGATCAAATAAATAGAAAGGCTTGTCAGCAATGCAACCATAAAATTGCCAATGAGGGGTTGTCTCTTCAAATTGTTTGAATACCACCACAGCAAAAAAACAGAGAGGAGATTGATCATCCCGATTTTCCATTGCAGCAAAAAACCCAAAGCTATTCCTACCATCGAGAGCACTGAATGAAACAGAATTGCATAACGCCTGGTAATGTGCTTACCAATCACCACTCGCTCGGGTTTGTTGATGAGATCGATTTTCACATCGTAGTAATCATTAATGATGTAGCCGGCCGCTGCAATGATCATCGTTGACACCACCAGAATTAACAACTTAACATCATACACTTTGGCAAACCCAACCAAGAACATGGCTGTAAAGTATTGCGCAAAGGCGATGATCATCAAATTCCAGAAGCGCGTCAGCTTTAAAAAGCCGAAAAGTGAAAATCGGTGTGAAGGCATTCTGTAAAGATAGTTACCGGATTCCAGTTACCGGTTACTGGCAGCCGGAATCTGGTAACTTTTGCTAAAATCTCATCGCAACCATCAGCAAATAATTTCTTCCAGCCTGTGGGTAATAATAATTCTGTCGTGCTTCGCTGCCTCCACCAAGATAGCCATAGGTGTAGCCATTGCTCGAATACATCACATTGCTGATGTTGTTCAGAAGAAGACTTACAGAAAATTCGCGCATCCAATTCGGCTTCAGGATGTAACTCAATCGAAGATCGTTGATAAAATAA
>DPLR01000467.1:0-3674 GCA_003541895.1 Cytophagales bacterium
CCTTTCAATTCAGAAATATCCATCATTGGGTTGTCTTGATTGGCGGTGCTGCCAATTTTTAATTTGCCATTATCGTTTACAAGCCAAGCCCAACCTGAACCAAATCGACCCATGGCAGCTTTTGTAAAATCTTCTTTGAATTTATCAAACGAAGAAAAGGCTCCATTGATAGCATCTCCAATTTTTCCAGCGGGCGGTCCACCGCCATTTGGTTTCATCACTTGCCAAAAGAAATTATGGTTCCATGCACCTCCGCTGTTGTTTTTTGCTTTCGCAGAAAGCTTGGAGGCGTTGGCAAAAAAATCTTTTTCGCTTTCGTAAGAGATTTTTTCGGCAGCAATGGCATCGTTTACGTTCTTCACATATGCTGCATGATGTTTTGTGTAGTGAATCTCCATTGTCATTGCATCGATGTGCGGCTCAAGTGCTTTGTAGTCGTAAGGCAAGGCAATCTGGCTAAACTGAAAAGCACTTAAACTTTCTCTCGACTCGGCACTAAGTGCACTTGGAATGATTGCAGCGGCAGCAGTGAATTGAATTGAATCAGTTACAAATTTTCTTCTGGTGATCGGTTTCATACGCGTTGAATTTTAGTTGTAGGATTTTATTCGACAAAAGCACATTTCTCACGCCAACGACATGAAGTAAATTTACCTAAAAATATTTAGCTTGCATCACCCCAAAACTGTTTGCCATGGCAGAAAATTTATTTGATGAAATTCCATCATTAGACTTGGCCCATTTCACTGGAGAAGATCCAACCAAAAAGCAAAAATTTGTTGAAGCCCTCGGAGAAGCGTACAACAATATTGGCTTTGTAGCCATTCGAAATCATTATTTGTCAGATGCGTTGAGTGCGCAGCTATATGAGGTTATTAAAAAGTTTTTTGCGTTGCCCGATTCCTCAAAACAAAAGTATGAAATACCAGGCCTTGCCGGACAGCGTGGTTATATAGGCAAAGGAAAAGAACATGCTAAAGGAAGGAACACGGGTGATCTAAAAGAATTTTATCATGTAGGGCAAACGGTGGTTGGCGATGATCCGATCAGAGATGAATATCCTGAAAATATTTTTCCGACCGAATTGTCTGAGTTCAAAGAGGTTTCACTTGAGGTATATAAGCAACTTGAGCGAACAGGTGTGCAGATGCTTAAAGCCATTGCACTGTATTTGGATCTTCCTGAAAATTATTTTGATGATAAAGTAAAACACGGCAATAGTATTTTAAGGCCTATCCATTATTTCCCAATCGAAAATCCGGATTCTGTTCCTCCCGATGCCGTGCGCGCAGCGGAACATGGCGACATCAATTTGATTACGCTACTCATGGGCGCAAGCGCGGATGGTTTGCAAGTGTTGAGGCGCGATGGCAAATGGATTCCGATCACTGCATTGCCAGACCAATTGGTTGTAAACGTTGGTGATATGCTGGAGCGTCTGACAAATAAAAAATTAAAATCAACTATTCACCGCGTGGTTAATCCACCGCGTGATCAAATGAATAAACCAAGATACTCGATCCCTTTTTTTATGCATCCGCGTTCGGAGATGAGTTTAGCTGCATTGCCGAACTGTGTTGATGCGCAGCACCCCAAACTTTGGGCTGACATTACCGCGGGTGAGTTCCTTACTCAGCGTCTGAAAGAAATTGGCTTGAAAAAATAATATTTTGGTTACGCGCGTTCGCTTCCCCGAATTTCTAAAGGAAGTTTTCCTTTTATCTGTCTCCTGTTTTGGCGGACCACAAGCGCACATTTCTCATTTCATTAACAGACTCGTTGAACGAAAAAAATATTTAACCGAAGAAGAACTGATAGAATTGAACGCGCTTGGGCAAGTATTGCCAGGGCCAACATCTACTCAAACACTCACGGCTATTGCATATAAATTGGGTGGTCCTAATCTCGCTTATCTCTCGCTTTTTATTTGGATGTTGCCTTCGGTTGTAATCATGACTGTGGCAGCCATCATCATGGCTAGTTTTGAAGTACACCAAACATCGCTTGAGTTTACACGATTCATTCAGCCGATGGCTGTTGGCTTTGTTGCTTATGGCGCCTATACAATCGGGATAAAAACAATCACCAGATCAAGAGGAGTTCTTTTGATGGTGGCAGCGTCCATTACATCGTATTTTATCAGAACGCCTATTGTATTTCCAATCATTTTACTCACGGCAGGTTGTGTCACTGCATTTAATTACAAAGCACACCCGCGCCAACCGAAAAAGAAATTCAATGTAATGTGGTCTAATTTTTTTCTTTGGATTGGCGTGTTAATTTTTGCCGCAGTTTTGGGAAGTTTCACGCGCACCAATCCTGAATTGTTGCCTATCCGTTTATTCGAAAATTTTTACCGTAACGGAAGCCTCGTCTTTGGAGGTGGACAAGTGTTGACACCTTTGTTGCATACGGAGTTTGTTCAGTTTGCCAAGCCGACTTTTGAAGGTGTGCGCCAACCTTATCTGAATAATGATGAATTTCTATCAGGTTATGCAATTGTACAATCGTTACCTGGACCCGTGTTTTCATTTTGTTCGTACGTGGGTGCGCTGGCCATGCACAGCAGAGGCTATGGTGTGTCTGGGCAAATACTTGGAGGCGCAGTTTCGGCCATCGGTATTTTTCTGCCTGGTACTTTCTTGATATTTTTTATGATCCGTGTTTGGGATAGCTTAAAATCCTACAGAGCCATACGGGCATCATTAGAAGGAATTCTGGCAGCCAACACTGGCCTTGTTGCCACGGCAGCAGTGATATTATTTCTTCCGCTGATTTCCGTTGATCATTCAGCGAAAAACATTGTGCTTAATCTCGCTTTTGCTTGTGGAACCTTTGCACTTCTTGCATTTACACGATTTCCATCGTGGGCAATTATTGTGGTGGGATTAGTTCTCGGATTTTTACTCTGAGAAAATTTACTTCAACATTTTCAGTAACGTGCTCAAACGTTCTTTCAAATTTCTACGGTCAACAATGAAGTCAAGGAAGCCGTGATCCAAAACAAATTCCGCACTCTGAAATCCTTTGGGTAAATCTTTACCGATCGTTTCGCGGATTACGCGTGGACCTGCAAAACCGATCAATGCACCTGGTTCTGAAATATTAAAATCGCCTAGCATGGCATACGATGCAGTAACACCACCTGTAGTCGGATCGGTTAACAAAGAGATATAAGGAATTTTTGCTTCGTCTAACAGAGCTAGTTTAGCTGATGTCTTTGCCATTTGCATCAATGACAAGCCGGCTTCCATCATGCGCGCACCGCCCGAACGAGAGATCATTAAAAAAGGAGCTTTTGTTTTGAGTGAATGATCAATGGCACGCGCAATTTTTTCACCGACCACCGAACCCATCGAACCACCGATGAAAGTGAAATCCATACACGCAACAACTAAATCAAGTCCATTCATTTTTCCGTAAGCGGTGCGCACGGCATCTTTCAACTGTGCCTTCGCCTGCGATTCTTTAATCCGTTTTGGATAAGGTTTTGTGTCTGAGAATTTGAGAGGATCGGCAGATTCCATGTTGGCATCCAACTCGGTGAATTCATTGTTATCGAAAAGAATTTCAAAGTATTCTTTCGAACCGATTTTTACATGATGATCTTCTTCAGGAACAACGTACGCATTATTCTTCAGCTCGCGCGTATGAATAATTTTTCCACCCGGTGA
>DPLR01000467.1:3997-6649 GCA_003541895.1 Cytophagales bacterium
CGTTTGAACCAAGGCATTTTATCTTATTTAAGATTTCAGATTCAAGATTTCAGATTTAGTTTCTCTTGAAAGAGTCACGAATCTGAAATCTTAAATCAAAAATTATTTAGGCAACATCAATACTGCTGTCCAAGTAAACATCTTGGATGGCGTTCAAAATTTCTACTCCTTCTTTCAATGGTCTTTGGAAGGCTTTGCGACCGGAGATCAAGCCCATGCCACCGGCACGTTTGTTGATCACTGCTGTACGAACTGCATCAGCCATATCGCTTGCACCTTTTGAGTCACCCCCTGAGTTGATCAAACCGGCACGGCCCATGTAGCAATTGGCCACTTGGTAACGGCACAAATCGATCGGATGATCAGAAGTCAATTCGGTATAAATTCTTTCATCTAATTTTCCATAGCTGCTTCCACCAGTGTTCAAAGCTTTGTAGCCTCCGTTGTTTTCGGCTAATTTTTGCTTGATGATGTCGGCTTGAATAGTTACACCCAAATGGTTGGCTTGCCCTGTTAAGTCAGCAGACACGTGGTAATCTTTGCCATCTTTTTTAAACGCGTTGTTGCGAGTGTAGCACCACAAAATAGTGGCCATGCCAAGTTCATGTGCTTCTTCAAAAGCTTTTGATACTTCTTGAATTTGACGTGTAGAATTATCAGATCCGAAATAAATGGTTGCACCAATTGCAACAGCTCCTAAATTCCAAGCATCGCGAACTGAACCAAACATAATCTGATCGGCTTTGTTTGGATAGGTCAGCAGTTCATTGTGATTTACTTTTACAATGAAAGGTATTTTGTGTGCGTATTTTCTAGACATAAACGCAAGGCCACCGTACGTAGTAGCAACCGCATTGCAACCTCCTTCAATAGCCAACTTCAAAATATTTTCTGGGTCAAAGTAAATTGGATTTTTTGCGAACGATGCACCTGCGCTGTGCTCAATACCTTGATCGATTGGAAGGATAGATAGGAAACCGGTGTCTTTCAATCGGCCTGTGCCAAATAATGTTTGAAGGCTACGCAAAGTTTGCGTGCTGCGGTTGGATTGTGCAAAAATCCGGTCTACAAAATCCGGTCCGGGCAAATGAAGCTGGGATTTAGAGATGGTTTTGCTTTTGTGAGTCAACAATGACTCAGCATCTTTTCCCAGAAGTTCGGTAATCTTATTTTTTGACATAATTGAAAAATTAGAAGGGTGACAAATATAATTGATTTAAGAGGTTTTTAGTTAAGAAATCGATTTCGTTAAAAAGCAAAAAACCCATTTCGTTGATGAAATGGGTTTGGTTAAAATCTTTTAAAGTCACTAGGCTGGTTGAGCTACACTAGATAATTTCTCTTTTATTCTGGCACTCTTACCCTGACGGCCCTTGAGGTAAGTAAGTTTCGCTCTGCGAACTTTACCTGCTTTTATAAATTCAATTTTATCGATGCTTGGGCTGAGGATGGGGAATATTCTTTCTACACCTACACCGTTTGAAACCTTTCTAACCGAAAAACTCTCGCCATTGGTGCTTTTTCCTCTGCGGTAAATAACTGTTCCTTGAAATTGCTGGATACGCTCTTTATTTCCCTCGCGAATCTTTACGTGTACGTTTATAGTATCGCCAGCCTTAAAACTAGGAATAGAAGTCCTCTTTGCTGCTAATTCCTGTTCAACTATCTTAATCAAATCGGCCATAAAACCCTTTTTTAAAATGGACTGCAAATGTAACGGAATTTGTAACAAATCGAAATCGTTGGGTAATTTATTTCCTCAATAAAAAGCAGCGGATTCTGCTAATTCTTATCCAATTCAGGCCTTCTTGCCTTGGTTCTTTCAATGGATTGGGTATGTCTCCACTCTTGAATTTTTGCTTCGTGCCCTGAAAGTAGAACATCGGGCACCTTCCAACCTTTGTATTCGGCCGGCCGGGTATAGACCGGTGGAGCAATTAATCCATCCTGAAATGAATCGGTCAAAGCCGATGTTTCATCGGATAGTACCCCTGGGATTAATCGAATGATGGCATCGCTTACAACAGCTGCGGCAAGTTCACCACCCGAAAGAACATAATTACCAATGCTGATTTCGCGCGTGATCAAATGTTCTCTTACTCGTTCATCAACTCCTTTGTAATGACCACACAAAAGAATTAAGTTTTTTTTCAAGCTGAGTTGGTTGGCCAGTGGCTGGGACAATAATTCTCCATCCGGACTCATGTAAATGATATCATCGTAAATGCGTTGTTCTTTCAATGAGGCAATACAACGGTCGATGGGCTCGATCATCATCACCATGCCTGCGCCTCCGCCAAAGGCATAGTCATCGGTTGTACGGTGCTTGTTGGTTGAATATTGACGGAGATCGTGCACTACCACCTCTACCAACTTTTTATCTTGGGCTCTTTTCAAAATGGAATCTGAAAACGGGCTTTCTAAAAGTTTAGGCAAACATGTGATGATGTCGATTCGCATGAAGCAAAGGTAAGAAGATAGAAGTACGAGGTATGATTTCGTGAATCATACCTCGTAAACTAAACCTTATTTTTTGTCGACTGCAATTCGGTTTTCGCGATTCGCTAATTCCCATGCAGTGAAGAAAACTGCTTTGTCGCGTTTTACCATTAAGTCAAAATCGATTTTACTTACTTCATCGCTCACTTTGTG
>DPLR01000202.1:0-252 GCA_003541895.1 Cytophagales bacterium
TTTTCTTCTCTTCAGCTTTTTTGTTGGCTGCGGCACGCTGACTCAACGCCAACTGACTCGACTCGTACCAGAACGAATAATTTCCGGTAAATAGTTTAATTGATTTGTAATCGATGTCAACAATGTGAGTACAAACCGTATCCAGAAAATGTCGGTCGTGCGAAACAACAATTACCAGATTTTTGAAATCAAGAAGAAAATCTTCGAGCCAAGTTACGGTGTGGATATCAAGGTCGTTGGTGGGTTCATCGA
>DPLR01000202.1:470-3695 GCA_003541895.1 Cytophagales bacterium
AGGTCAAGGTCGTTGGTGGGTTCATCGAGAACAAGGATGTCAGGATTTCCAAAAATAGCTTGTGCCAAAAGCACACGCACTTTTTGATTTCCATTCAACGCATGCATGTGCAAGTAATGCAAGTCTTCGGTGATACCGAGATTACTCAATAAAGCAGCCGCATCGGATTGCGCATTCCAACCATTCATTTCACTAAACTCATGCTCTAGTTCAGAAGCTTTCACGCCATCCACTTCAGAAAAATCGGGTTTCGCGTAGATGGCATCTTTCTCTTGCATAATCTGCCATAATTTGGCGTGGCCCATAATTACTGTGTCGAGAACAGGCACATCATCAAATTCAAAGTGATTTTGTTTGAGCACGGCCATCCGCTTTCCAGGTTCAATTACCACTTGACCAGCGGTGGGATCGATTTCGCCTGTGAGGATTTTCAAGAAGGTAGATTTGCCGGCACCGTTTGCACCGATCACGCCATAACAATTGCCATTGGCAAATTTGAGATTCACCTGATCAAATAGCACACGCTTGCCAAACTGAAGAGAGAGATTATTAACTGAAACCATGATTTAGAAAAATGAGGCGCAAAGCTACTGAAAATTGGCGAGGTGATTGTTATCAAATCGAAGATCGTAACTTTGCCAAATTATTTACCGATTGTTGTATTGAGAACCAAAGCGTCAATGTATAAACTCTTCATCCGCCCAATTCTTTTTCTATTTGACCCTGAAAAAATTCACTACTTCACTTTTTCGGTTTTGAAAACTTTTGGAAGGATTCCATTCGCTAAAAGCTTCTTGCAGTTTTTTCATGTAATAGAATCGGCATCGCTTGAGCGAGAACTTTTCGGAATTAAATTCAAAAACCCGGTAGGTCTGGCGGCCGGTTTTGACAAAGACGCTAAGCTGATTGATGAATTAGCATGTCTTGGTTTTGGGTTTATAGAGATAGGAACGCTAACTCCAAAACCTCAACCCGGAAATGATAAACCAAGATTGTTTCGTTTGCCAAAAGATCAAGCACTGATCAACCGCATGGGTTTCAATAATGAAGGTGTGCTGGCTGCGGTAGATCGGTTGAAGAAAAGAAAATCGAAAATTATTGTGGGTGGAAATATTGGCAAAAATAAAATCACAGCAAATGAAAAAGCTGTAGATGATTACAATTATTGTTTCGAAGCTCTTTATCCTTATGTAGATTATTTTGTGGTGAACGTGAGTTCGCCCAACACACCTGGCTTGCGCGAGCTTCAGGAAAAAGAACCGTTAAAAAATCTAATGTTGCACGTGAAGCAATTGAACAGTCAAAAAGAAAAACCCAAACCAGTTTTATTAAAAATTGCTCCCGACCTAACCACATCTCAGTTGGATGACATCATTGAGATTTTGCGTTCAACAAAAACCGATGGAGTGATTGCAACGAACACCACGATTTCAAGGGAGAATCTTTCAGCTGATCAGCAAATCATTTCTTCAATTGGCAATGGTGGGTTGAGTGGCAAACCCTTGAAAACAAAATCGACAGAAGTGATTTCTTATCTGCGCTCAAAACTGGGAGCGAATTACCCGATCATCGGTGTAGGAGGAATTATGTCGCCCGAAGATGCGGTTGAAAAATTGAAAGCTGGGGCTGATCTCATTCAAATCTATACCGGATTTATTTACGAAGGCCCCGGATTTGTCAAACGCATTTGTAGTAAAATCGCGGTTTAGCTATTCAAATCTTAGAACAGCCATTGCTCAAGTGAATCGTCCTTCAGAATAATTCTTCAACCGAAATGCAACTATTTTGATTTTAAAGAGTATGTATTGAAACACCAACTCAATACCGATTCTTTATGGTCAGAAATTATCTAAAAATCGCTTTTCGAAACTTAGTGAAGAGCAAGGGATTCTCTTTCATAAATATCGTTGGCCTCGCTACAGGTATGGCGGTGGCACTACTGATTGGCCTTTGGATTTGGGATGAACTCACCTTCAACAGATATCACAAAAATTATGATCGGTTAGCGCAGGTGATGCAGCACAACCTTTACAACGGAACGAAGGAAACGCAGATGTCTAATCCAGCTGTGATGGCCGAGGAAATCCGCGACAAGTTTGGAAGTGATTTTAAATATGTGTTACAATCATCTTGGAATTTCACACACATCCTTACATATGGCGATAAAAAATTTAATAAAGACGGAAGTTTTTTTGAGCCCGAGGTAATCGAAATGCTTTCGCTAAAAATGCTTCGTGGCACAAAAGATTGCTTAAAAGATCCGTATTCAATTGCACTCTCCGAATCTGTTGCTAAAGCCTACTTCGGAGATGCCGACCCACTGAACCAGATGATGCGCATCGATAATAAATACGATGTGAAAGTGACTGGTGTTTATGAGGACATCCCCTACAATTCACGCTTTCGCGATCTAACCTACATCATGCCTTGGCAACTTTACATGAACGTGAACGAGTGGATCAAAAAAATGGATGATCCATGGGATAGCAACTTCACGCAAACTTTCGCACAGATAGCTGACAATGCCGATATGGAAAAAGTGTCGGCAAAAATCATCAATGTAAAGTTCAATAAACTCAAAAGCGAAGACGACAAAAAATACAAGCCGGAAGTTTTTCTTCAGCCGATGCGCAACTGGCACTTGTATGCGGAATTTAAAAATGGAATCAACGTAGGCGGACGAATTGAATTCGTTTGGCTCTTTGGTGTTATCGGTGTGTTTGTTTTGTTGTTGGCGTGCATCAACTTCATGAACTTAAGTACGGCACGTTCTGAGAAACGCGCCAAAGAAGTGGGCATCAGAAAATCGATTGGCTCGGTACGTTCGCAATTGATCGGGCAATTTTTCAGCGAGTCGTTGTTGGTAGCGTTGTTCGCTTTTGCTTTCGCCTTGATATTGGTGCAGTTGGCATTGCCTATGTTCAATCAGGTGGCCGACAAGAAATTGAATCTGCTTTGGAGCAATCCAATTTTTTGGATGATTGGTATTGGATTTAGTGTACTCACGGGCATCATCGCTGGCAGTTACCCTGCATTATATCTTTCTTCTTTTCAACCTGTAAAAGTTTTGAAAGGCACTTTTCGCGCGGGCAAATCAGCTTCGGTGCCAAGGCAGGTGTTAGTGGTTTTGCAGTTCACGGTTTCAGTTACGTTGATTATTGGAACGGTGGTTGTTTTTCGGCAGATTCAATTTGCCAAAGAGAGACCGATCGGTTATGAAAGAAG
>DPLR01000520.1 GCA_003541895.1 Cytophagales bacterium
CCCCAACGTAATACTACGACCGCTCTATCAAGAAACAATTTTGCCTAACATTGCTTACGTTGGCGGACCAGCTGAAGTTATTTACTGGCTACAATTGAAAGGTGTGTTTGACCATTTCAAAATTCCGTTTCCATTAGTGATGCCGCGCAATTTTGCTTTGATAATTCCCGAATCAGTGCAGCGCAAAATTGAAAAAACGAAATTGAGCATGGCCGATTTTTTTCATGAAAAAAATTACTTGTTCAATCACTGGGTAAGCCTCTATTCAAAAAACAATCTTTCACTTGACAAGGAAACGAAAGAAGCTAAATCGCTTTTTGAAAGTATCAAACAACATGCAACAGCCGTTGATATTACTTTACAAAAACACGTTGAAGCACAATCGCTTCGTGCACTAAAAGCACTGGAGAACATTGAAAAGAAAATGCTTCGCGCAGAAAAAAGAAAACAAACCGAAAAGCTCGATCAGATTGCAAAAGTGAAGGATCATCTTTTTCCGAATGGAAGCCCACAAGAACGGGTGGATAATTTTTTAAATTTCTATCAGCAGCATCCCCAGTTAATTACGGAGTTGATCCAACATTTTGATCCGTTTGATTTTCGGTTTAACATAATGCAGTTGTGACCAAAGCTGATATCAGAAAAAAATATTTGAATCTTCGCCTTGCCTTGAGCGAAGAGGAATGGTCATTTAAGAGTCAAGCAATCAGCAACAACTTCTTTTCAATGATTGATGTAGCTGGTCTTCACACGGTGCATATTTATCTGCCACTCATCTTAAAGAAAGAGCCAAACACACATCTCATCATTGATCGGCTTCAAAAGGAATTCCCCAAAATCCAGATCTCGATTCCGCGAATTGAAAATGATCAACTAATTAATTTTTATTACGAAGATGAGAATCAACTAAAAAAAAATAGGTGGGGTATTCTAGAACCAGCCTACGGAAAATTAACACCTGTAGAAAAAATAGATTTAGTGATAGTTCCGTTGCTCGCTTACGACAGCAAGGGAAACAGAGTGGGATACGGCAAAGGTTATTATGATCGATTCCTTAAGCAATGCCGAACTGATTGTAAAAGAGTTGGGCTTTCATTTTTTGTAGCTGAACCAGAAAGCATACGCTCCGAATCGCATGACGCTAAATTGTCCGGGATCATAACCCCAAAATATTTTAACACGTTTGGGTAGGTCTCAATTCTTAGCAAACTTTACTTCAAAAACTTTTTCTTCAAATAACGAAATACCGTTATCTAATAAACCAAAAAGTTGAAGTCTGAATTTCCCAACGTCATCGGAGGTGTTGAATTGAATATGAGTAAGCTCCGCATCCGAAAATTTCCCTTTCCCTTCCCAAAATAAACATGAACGAAGATTGGGTATACTTGGATTAACTCTTTCCTTAAAAATCGGTTGGTCTGTTCTGGGAAGCATTCCAGTAAAACCTATAACGTTTCTCTCGTTAATGATTTTCCCTCGTTTGGTCTTTACCATGATAACTCCATTTGACCCTAGTTGTCCCAAGGCAAATAATTTTCTACTATCCTTGAAAAGTTTTATGTTAATAACCTCTGTAGGTTTCAATGACAAAAAGATTTCTGGATTCTTCGTGAATTGACCATCAATTATATAAAGTGGCCCCGTGTGATTATTTGGTTTTTTTAATGTGGTATAGACCCGAACTACGTGTCTACCGTTGATCTTTCTGTATTCAACAGATTTTACAATTTCTTTAAGAATTTCTTGCATACTCGGCATTTGGAGGAAGTCTGTCAATTCAACAGTAGCATCAGGTCCGCTTAATTCATCTTCAAAGGGTCTATTGGCATCAAACGTTGAATCCTGAATTGTTTTTTGTCCAAGAAAAAACGAGTACGAGTTATTAATGCTATTACGTTGGCTTTGATAAACAAAAAATGGATCAATACCTTCCTCTACATAATTCGATTTTGGATTAAGTTTCACCATTGAATCTAAATCCAAGATTTTGATTTTTATTTCGTCACCATCATTTCCTTTAAAGGAGGATGTAAAAAAGAATTGATCATTTGAATTTACACTCAAAACCAGCGGAAAAGAAAACGTGCCTTTTGTTGTGGCATAAGTTTCATAACCTTTTAGATTATGCGTTAAATAAAACATCAACAAAGTTGAGTCTTTAATTGGCTGATTATTTGCAGCGTATACTGCACGGCCAGAAAGGGTCATATATTCTTCATGCTTGTGAAGCATGGATAAATTATTGTCAATCACTTTTTTCCAATCAAACCACGGACATGTCTGAGTAATGAGGTAATTATTTATCGTTACTTGATTGGCATATTTCCTTTTCAGCCCAAACGTGTTGGATATATCGCTTTGAAAAGTAAGATAATCCATGAGCATCTCTTCGTTGGGGAATAAATCCGCGTTAAGAACACGAACAAAATAAGAACCTGCTTTCTGATATCCATCGGCACTTTTAATTTTTAAATCCATTGAAACCGCTTGGCGTGTGAGATAATTCGAATTCAGATTATTTAATTCAAGGAAGGCCGATGGGCCTGAGTCTGAATAAAGGACACGTTCTGCCCAAGGAGTGAAGTTTGAATCAACGACCATCATTTGCTTAATTCCGGAAGGCAAATTCTGTGGTAACAACAATTCTACCTGCTTGGCATTAAAATCTACTTTCGTCTGATAAATGAGTCCTGTGGAATTGAACATCAACAAATAGACTTCACTTAAATCCAATCCATCTGTTTTTTCTAGGCGAATGGATGTTTCGGTCTTTGATGCTTTAATATCAATTGCTATTCCTTTTTCTGTTTGACTTGGCAATAAAAACGTTGTGCCAGTTAAATCAACATAATATTGTTTCCTCGCTACCGGTGTAAGCTTGAAGATTGAAACACTATCCCTTTTTAATTCTAATTTGGCCAGCTCTCCTTCCGATGATTTCACAGAAACGGTAACCCTTTCTTTTTGCCCCGAATAACGAAAAGCAATATTATTTGGTAGACCCGACAGAAGCCTCCCTCCTTCTGGATAAAATTCGATTGTATCTTTTACAATCTTTCTTAAGAGTTTACTTCCCGCAACAATAAAATCTTGCTTATAAAATAGAGCCTGATCTAAATTTTTCATCCATTCAGTAAAAGCAAGCAACGTATATTTTCCGGTAGTAAGTTCTTTGGGCAAAACCAATTTATTTGTGCTCACTCCATTAGTAATAGAGAAAAAACGTGTTAATTCTATTTTGCCATTTTGATCAAACAAAGCAACGTGCACAACCTGAGTACCCATCACTGGCTTCAAATCTGTCGCTTTGAGATAAAGGCTCCTGATAATAATCGTGTCACCTGGTACATACTTGGGTTGATTTAAAATCAATTCAAGTTTGACTCGATCTATTTTATTGAAATAATTACTGGATTTCGATTTTACTATAGAAATAAAATCCTCATTCGCATTAAATGCGAAGCAACCAATTACTAAACCAGAAGCTAATATTTTTTTTAAAATCATGTTACCAAAAAAGTGGTTTAATGTTCGTGATGTTTTTATAATTCACCTCCAGGCAGCTGGTGGTTATAGTATCAATCGGTGGCATTGGATATGGCACCATAGACTTATTAAGGACAAGTACATGCGTGTTAATGGACGAAGCAGCAAAATAACCTAATGCAGGAATGGCTCCCTCAGATTTCGCAAAAATATTTCCAGTAGTTTTTGGAGGAGGGGTTTGAAAAAGATTACTGCTATTTGATTTTTGAGATTTGACTTGTTTCCAAAAGTCATAGACAGCTTGAGAGACACTTAATTGTTCAACCAATAGATAATATTTATTATACATTGTCCGCACGTTTGCCTCAACAAATCCAATTAGTTGATGATTTACCTTATTATCGCTCACAAAATTAGGATTTGAAATTATAACTGTTGAGCTGTACTCAGTTACCCAGCATGTACAACAAGTGCATGGCTCAAAAGGGCCCTTCACAACCATGGGGCCTCCGTATTCCCCATATAGAGGCCCTAAAACATACCCGCTGCAATATGGCGGATCTGGTTCAATATCAAGTACGCCTTTCGCCCCCGTAATTAAAGACACGTTCAACTGTGGGAGAGTAGCAATTTCGTAAGTGCCGGTCCAACGCCACCAAACACGTTCTCCTTGATCTTGTAAAACGTCACTGTCCAAATAGACATCAAAGCCATTCTTTGATGTAATCTGTCGGCTTTTAGCAGGATCTTCTTTCTGAACAAACTCTCCGTGTAAATTTGAAAAATCACCCACGGGCAAAAGTTTTTCCGGCACTGATTCGTATGTGTAACCATCTGAAGTGGTTATTGACAGCGTGTAAGTTTGCCCTACCACGCCCTGAAGAGTTTGCGTATAATAATTGCCTGTGCTCTTTTCTATAAGTACTTCATCGTTACCTTTATCATCCCGAATAGTTACAATAGCACCAGTTATCAAAATGAAAGCGCCTGATTGGTCATTAATTGAGGCAGTCTCTGAAATTTTCACTAAGTATGGTCCAGGCTGGTCGGTAATCATACCTTCAACCACAATAGCTGGGCGATATTCAACCGTGCTCAACAAGTACGGATCGACACACGAAAAAGAGGCAACCAATATTAATATAAACGAAAAGTATCGCATTAATTAAATCTTAAAAAAAACGATATGATATTTACTGAAGCAAAATCCTCGTTTGAATTGAATCTTAACAAGCTAACAATTATTAAAATTGGAAGTATGCTTTTAAAAGTCATCTTACCAAAATGAAGGTTTTATATTCGTACTATTTTTATACACATCAAGGCAACTTGAAGTTATGGAATCTATGGGCAACATGACATAAGGAACATCATTACTTTCAAGTGCAATGACATGGGTCTTAATTGAGCATGCCGCGAAATAACCGATCACCGGTAAATATTTTTCAGATTTTGGTTCTAAGTTTCCGCTTGTTTTAGGGGGAGGCGTCTGAAACAAATTACTCTCATTTGAACGTTGTTGTTTTACCAGATTCCAAAAATCGTACATCGCTTTAGAAATACTTAATTGCTCAACCTGTAAATAATATTTATCAGACATTGTACGAACATTTGCCTCAACAAATGCAACCCATTGGTTATTGATTCTATTGTTGCTAACAAAATTAGGATCAGAAAGTAGTGGGACGTTGTTATTTTGAGTAACCCAACAGATGCAACATTCACAAGGATAGTAAGGGCCTTTCAGGACACCAAGAATATTTCTATAACCACTACACAGGGGCGGATTTGGTACAAAGGTCAAACCCCTACCATCACCATAGCGTACCTGAAATTGAGGATAGCTTGTGATTTGATAAGTACCTGACCATCGCCACAAAACGCGACTCTCTTGCTCCGGCAGTACGTCACTGTCTAAGTAGATATTGAATCCATTCGTAGACGAAATTTGCCTATCGATCTGCGGATCTTCATTTCGGACAAACTCATACCGCAGGTTAGAAAAGTCACCCACCGGTAACAGTTTCTCAGGAGCAGATTCATAACTAAATCCGTCAGCTGTTGTTATTGAAAGCGAATAGGTACGACCGACAGTTCCTTGAAAGGTTTGTGTATAATAACTACCTGTGCTCATTTCTTTGAGCGTCTCAAAATTACCTTGGTCATCCTTGAGGATTACTGTAGCTCCGGTGATAAGAACAAAGTCACCCGATTGGTCATTTATAGAAGTTGTTTCAGAAATTTTGACTACATACGGGCCTGGTTGATCGGTGATCATACCTTCTACAACCAATGCTGGTTGATATTGAGCCACACTTAGCAAGTATGGATCAACACAAGAAAAGGATAAGAAAAATATTAAAACAAAAGAAAAGTACTTCATGATTATATTTTAAAGCGATAAGATATTGAAGGAAGAACTGTACCGATTATTGATAAACGATAAGGCTCTTGTATACCCGCAGAACTGGTTTTGTAAAAAACAGAGTATACATTTTTCCTGGCATACACATTATAAAACGATATAATCCACGACCCGTCTAAGAATTTTTTTCTACGATGATTTCCTTCAATCACCAATGCAATATCTAACCGATGATAGTCAGGCACACGATAAGCATTACGATCGGAATAATTTACGATTGGAATATTATCAATTACCGTATACGAATAGGGCAGTGTTATAGGGCGCCCTGTGCGATAAGTAAAATTACCGGTGAATGAAAACCTTCGAGACAGGGCGTAACGCCACGTTAGATTCATAACGTTCGGCTGATCGTAGTTTGAAGGATAGTAATTCCCGTTGTTGATACTCTCGCCTGCATAAGGGCTTTGCACTTTTCTAAATGATCTAGAATACGTATAATTCAATGAGCCTTGAAGCCTACCTACATTTTTGTTAACTGAAAACTCAACACCATAGGATAACCCCACACCACGTAGAAGTGCGTTTTCCAATTTTGGATTTAAGATAATACTTGATCCATCTTTAAAATCGAGAATGTTGTCGATGTGTTTATAAAATCCTTCTACCGAAAAATCATATTTTCCATTTTTTGAATTTCTGAAGATCCCCGCAGAGTACTGATCGCCAATCTGGGGCTTGAAATAATAATTGCTTGCTTGCCAGATATCGATGGGGGAAATTGAAATTGAATTTGAGATAAGATGGATGTATTGATAAATCCGATTGTATCCAAATTTTAACGAAGTGAACGGATTAAACTTATAGACTAGAGAAAGTCTTGGCTCAAAGCCTGTATAATTTTTTATTGGTTTACTGCTTCCGTAAGAAACGGAATCAGTCAAGGTTTGATCACTGATAGGCTGGTTAGGCTGATACAAGTAAACTTTGCCAGGCCCCATCGCGGTGAATGATGAAAAACGAATACCACCGGTCACGCGTACGCTTTCACTGATTTCAAATTCATCACTAGCAAAAACCGAATTCTCGACTGATTGCTGCTTAGTAATTGTTACTGGCTTAACATTTGAACTTGAAGAGGTAGGTTTAATTGAACCTGGGTCTATGCCATAATAAATACTACCAACCCCAACATTAAGTTTGTGCTTATTTAGCTGATAATTGTAATCCATCTTTAATGTAGGGTACGTAAGTCCGTACTTCAAGTCATAAGCCGTATTCGGGTTTTTATCTTTAACGTTATAACTGTACGAACCGAACCCAAACGTAACAGTAGAGAATGCCCGATCACTAAATCGATGGTCGTAGTGCAGCGAAGCAATTCTATTTTGCCACCAGAAAGTCGTATCAGAAGGGAGACCAAACTTGTCCTGACTGGCATATCCTGTTAATGTCAATTTATCGTTCTCACTAAATTTATGTGCCAACTTTAAGGAAGCATCATAAAAGAAAACAGAACTTTTACTGATGTTGCTATAGGTAAGGGTTTTAACTAACCAATCAGAATAAGAAGATCGCAATGAAGCACTCAAGGTGGTCTTGTCTTTTACAATAGGGCCGTTAACTGAGATATGGCTTGATATTGGCCCAATTCCACCGGCAGCCGACCAATTTTTATAGTCTCCTTCCTTAGATGTAATATTTAAAACTGAAGATACTCGTCCACCATATTCAGATGGTATTCCACCTTTGTAAAAAGTAACATTGCGCACCGCATCAGAATTAAAGGCTGAGAAAAATCCGAAAACATGCGAGTTATTGAATATCTGAATACCAGCGTAAAGCACCAAGTTTTGATCAACGCCTCCGCCTCGTACATTAAACCCAGAAGACATTTCGCCTACTGATGTAACTCCTGGCAAAATCTGGATTTGTTTAATAATATCAATCTCTCCAAAAAAAGCTGGTAACTTTTTAAGTTGAGTCATCTTAAGATCAATCTGTCCTACATTACTCGTTACTGCATTTGCTTGGCGGCCGGTTACAACTACTTCATCCAAAACCCTAGGCGTTTCCATTAAGTCGGTTGAAATATCGCCAGGTTCGTAAACACCGATATTAAATACCTTGTCTTCATAGTTGGCATAATGAAATACTATAAAATGCTCTCCCGCTGGAATTTGAATCATGAAAGTTCCCTGTGTGGAGGTTGTCGTGGATAAGTTAGTGCCTTCAACATAAACTGAAGCTCCCGCTAACGGCTCCTGTGTTTTTCCATCTTTCACAGTTCCGTTTACCTGAATCAACGTACCTGACTTAACTTGACCCTTTGCGCCCAAAGATCTTATTTCAACTTTTTTATTTTCAGCTTTTACAGATTGTAAAAACTTTAGCTTATCCAAAGTTTTATTTGGGTCTTTTGCGAATATAATCGCATAATTATAAAACGTTGCGTAAGTTATATCTGTGCCTTGCAAAATTTTCTTTAATGCCTCATCAAGCGGTGTACCAGAATAGCTTTCGTCAAACACAATTCCCTCAAACCATTGATCTAAAAAGATAAATTTATTACCGCTTCCGCTTTCAATTTCTCGCAAGTAAGAGGAAAGGGATTTACCCTTTTCTGAACCATCTAGCTTCTTCTCTAAGATTGCTTGTGAATGGGCAACAACAACGATGAAGAATAAAAAAAGAGTGTATAATAACTTCAAGAGATTTTTGTTTTTGTGTGGTTAATAAATTTCTGGCTCTTGTTGACTAAGGCAATGAAAGGATCCAAGCCCCCAGATGATATCCGTTGAATCAAGACCTACCACTTTTCGATTGGTGAAACAATTTTGAAGAATAGATAAAGCCTTATCGTCATTTTTATCTTTGAATATAGGAACAACTACATACTTATTTGAAATGTAAACGTTGGCATACGATGCTGGCAAACGTTGTTCTTGATATAGTACTGGTTCAGGCATAGGCAGCGTAACAATACGCAAAGGCTTCCCATTTTCCACTCTCATTTTTT
>DPLR01000670.1 GCA_003541895.1 Cytophagales bacterium
GCAACCACGACAGTCTTGCTAAAATTTCAAGACGGTAAAATTATTATTTGGGATGAGTCCACCGGTCTTCCTTCAAAAACGCTTAACTACCGATGCATTTATCAAAATCTGGAGGGGAGATTGTGGGTGGGTACCGGTGACGGTGTCGCGTTCACACAACGAAATGATTTACTTCTAGGGACAACTCCGAAGCCGGTATTTCTTTCTATAAAAATTAATGGCAAAGAAATTAAAGAAACGAATCCTGAAAAATGGTATCCCAGCAGTTCCTACCTCGAGGCAACTTTCCTTTCTTTCTCATTTCCAAACAACAAAATGTTATATCAATCACGCCTTGGGGACAACGGCACGTGGTCTGAACCCAGCCCAAAAACTGAAATAACGTTTCCAAAGTTGAAATCAGGAAAAAACGTTGTACAAGTGAGAGCAAGGAATATTGCTGGCTATGCATGGAGTGAGGTTGCTTCGTTTCAATTTAATGTGAAGGAAGCTTGGTACGTGAAGTGGTGGGCTATATTGATTTATTTGTCAGCGGCTGGTTTTCTTTTTTGGGGCATCGTGCTTTACAAGTCGAAAAGATTGATTGCAGAAAAACGCAGGCTCGAAAAAATAATTGATGAACGTACCAAAGAGATCGTTGAAAAGAACTCCATCATCAACGAGCAAAATTCAAAGTTGAAAGACATCAACCAGAATTTGGAACAAAAAGTAAACGAGCAAACAAAACTGGTGTGGCAATCCTACAAAAAGTTGCTGGTGGCGCACAATGACCTGGATACCTTTGTGTATCGATCATCGCATGATCTGCGAGGACCCATTGCACGATTGCTTGGGTTATGTCATTTGGCCATTCTGGAAGTAACCGACAAAAAGAGCTTGGAGTACATCACGCGCCTTGAGCAAACCTCACTGGAAATGGATATACTTCTCAATCGATTATTGAGAACTCAAGAAATAAAAAGTAAGGAAGTTGTTGCTGAGCCAGTGCATGTGAGCGAAGCGATCAAACAAATTATTAACCGACTTTTGCCTTTGTATGCAGAACTTAAAACAAAGCTCAATATAAATGTTCCCGATACCATTGTTCTGCATTCCGATCCATTGCTTTTCAATATACTTATTGAGAACCTTTTAAAGAATGCGTTTCAGTTTACCGATATCAGTAAACCAAATTCATACATCCGAATTGAAGCTAACCTGATCGATGGCTTAAGTTTACAACTTTCTATTGCTGATAATGGTTTAGGCATTCCAGCTCAGGTAAAGAAAAGACTTTTTGAATTGCTCTTCAAAGCTTCGAATGATAAGGAGGCTGCCGGACTGGGATTGTATGAAGCAAAAATTATTTCCGAAAAACTTGGAGGAAGTATTGAGTTCAATGATGGCAACAACCAAGAGACAGAGTTTATCATAACAATTCCATTAGCTGCTACGGTGGCGCAAGAGCTGCCGAACTACGCTCCTATAACCTGAGCCAATTTTTTTTTATAATTTGCGTGGTCGCAACATTTAAAATTAAATGCTTGACAATAGGTAATTTTCTTTCGCAAAAAATCATTTTATGTACTACCACAAACTCGGTCAAATTCCTCCGAAACGCCACACTCAATTCCGTCAGCCCGATGGAAGTTTGTACAAAGAAGAGTTGGTAAGCTCTGAAGGTTTTTCAGGTATCTACTCCAACCTCTATCACATTCATGCGCCTACCAGAATCAAAGAAGTGCGGGCTGCAGAAAAATGGGAAGTGAGGCGCGTGGCCGAATACAAATTATTGCAAACGCACCTCAACACATCCAGGGTAGTTGAAACCGGTGATGATTTTCTCAGCGCACGCAAAACACTTCTCGTCAACAACGATTGCGCCATCTCCATCTGCGCTCCCAAAAAACGCACGATGGATTATTTCTATAAAAATGCCGAAGGCGATGAAGTAATTTTTATTCACGATGGAAAAGGAACACTTACTTCGCAGTTTGGAAAACTTGACGTGCGCCAAGGCGATTATGTAGTGATTCCACGTACCGTGATTTACAAAATGGATTTTGAAGAAGGTCCGCTGCGTTTGCTCATCACCGAATCTGCATCGCCTGTAGAAACGGTGAAACGTTATCGTAACGAACTCGGTCAGTTGCTTGAACACTCACCCTATTGCGAGCGCGACATACGGCCACCGCATGAGTTGGTAACCGACCGCAGTCGCGGAGAATTTTTGATTAAAATAAAAAAGCAAGGTGCTTTGCATCATTACGTGTACGACTACTCACCGCTCGACCTCATTGGGTGGGATGGATTTTTGTGGCCGTATGCTTTTTCCATTCATGATTTTGAACCGATCACAGGCCGCATTCACCAGCCACCGCCCGTGCACCAAACTTTTCAGGCACACAATTTTGTAATCTGCTCGTTTGTGCCGCGCTTGTTCGATTACCATCCGCAAGCGATACCTGCACCGTACAACCACAGCAACATTGATAGCGATGAAGTGTTGTATTATGCCGAAGGAAATTTCATGAGCCGCAGAGGCATTGAGCGCGGATCGTTTACACTTCACCCAGGTGGTTTGCCCCA
>DPLR01000107.1:0-1524 GCA_003541895.1 Cytophagales bacterium
CACAACCCCTAATCTCAGCCCCGGAAGCACTGACTTCACAACAATTGCAAATATAGGCCAAACCACCCCAAGTAACACTTGGACTGTAGGGAGCGTGACTTTCACGAGTGCGGCAAATCCAACAGCCTTCAGATCACACTTCTATTTCAGATTCGAGAGCTCACTTCAAACACACAATGGCCTTGCAGAGAGCGCATGGATCGATAACGTAATAATCACAATCTCTTAGTTTGAAACAAAGGAACATCCCTAGACTCCCCTTTATTTGATCGTCTAAAGGTTTAAAAAGTAACTAAAAACAATACAACAATCAGGATAGATAAAACATGAAAACAAAAATGACATCAACAATAGTTCTTCTTGTTCTGCTGACTATTGCCTCAACCCAATTAGTTTTAGGTCAAACTGCTACTGTTGGAGTGAAACCAGGAGACACCTTCAACTATACCTACAGAATTAATTGGGACTCAACCGATCCCCAGGCAACCGTTCCAACCCAATATGTAGAACTAAACAATACCCAATTCATACGAATTACGGTAATCACCGTTACGGGGTCCCTGATTAATGCAGATTTTACTCGCCACTTCAACAACGGGACTGAACAGACACAAAATGGAAACATAGATGTTAATACTCAGATTCTTGAAATCCCATATAGTACGCTAATAATCCGAGCCGATGCAAACCCTGGAGAAAAGATTTACCCTGCTGGAGGACACGCAATCCTTAACGACACTGCAACACGAACCTATTCGATCGGTCAAGTCGATGCCGTTCGCTATGTTTCACCGGATACAACTGGCGGCAACTCTGAAAAAACAGAAATTTACTACGACAGAACAAACGGTGTAGCAGTCGAATACAACTTTATTAGTCAAGTAACCACTGGATCGTATGTCACGACTACAAGAGAGACAGTGCTAATCAACTCTTGGGTTATTCCAGAGTTTCCAGTTGCCGCTGTTCTCATCATTCTATTGCTTGCCATTCCGATGCTGTTGATAGCTTACAAGAAAAAGCCGCTTTTAAGCAACAGGTTCTCTGTTTTTCTTAAATAATAATCTCTTCTTTTTTGTAAATTAAAACTCAGCCTAAAATCGCAAATGGTCGTTTTTCGATTATCTCTTTACCAATGTTTTTTTCAATTTGCAGTCAAAATATGACGATCAAAAAATTTAAAATCGAGCTCAGAAGAATTTAGAAAGGAATGAAAATAGATCCGATGATTAAAAGTTGTAATATACCTCTAAGTTATAGTGACTGTTCCAAAGAAAAAAGCTGTAATTAATCCATTATTGCGAACTTCTCTCCAACTTTTATTTGAAACCTTAGCTTTACATCATGACAACTAGTCTCTATGTTAGACAGTAATCGGAATATGCCCTAATTCGGAATATTGTGAATGTGAGCCTAAGCCTGTTATATTACGATACGAGAGTTGAGTATCAATAGCCAATAAGGAAAGGATGATGTAATGAACGACATAGAAACAATGCTTTCAAAGAAAATAAAAGAAATAGA
>DPLR01000107.1:1883-2893 GCA_003541895.1 Cytophagales bacterium
ATGGACAAGGAAACCAACATCTTAAGCAAACTCGACAAAATATCGATCTTCCATAGAAAGGAGAAAGCAGAACTCGAATGCTTTTTGAGTTATTGGACACATATTTGGCTAGAGAAATGGAACAAACGAATAAACCTACTCATAGGCAACAACCACAAAACTGAACCTAAACAATCTGACAAATCAACTAAGGGAAACGGCCTTTGGACAAAACTTGAATGTAAAGAAGAAATGACGTGGGATGTAGTTGCAACTCTAATAAAACATTCAGAAATATGTGGAACACAAATTATAGCAGAAAGCATTCTAAAAAATGCAATAGCTGAAAAAGACGAGAAAGACATCAAAAACGCAGAGCAATTGTTGACAATCCTAACCAATGCGTTATCCAAGGCAAGAAGACTTTCTCAAACAGTTGGCCCTTTGATCTCAATAAAGATTGACAAAGAATACTACTGCTGCTTTGCCAATCAAAACAATAATTGTTTTTAAGCTAAGTGGAAAAATGAGCATTGGATCTTAAATGGAAGTAGTTTGGGTGGTTTTTAATAACCATAATGAATGATTTCTCATGTTCAATGCCTCAAAAATGTACCGTATAAATCAAAATCTGTAGATTCCTAGGTCATAAAATGGTAGAAAAAAATATTTTATTTCAAAGATTTCTCAATATAAATGAACACTAGGTTCATAAAATTTATATTAAGTCTAGTCCATTGTTGAAATTACTAAATCTATTATCACCTAAATGGAGACTAATTCATGACAAAATGCCCTAAATGTGGAAAAGAAGTACCCAAAAAAGGTTGGACAATGGCTGGCAAACCTGACCAAACAGGAAAAAAAACCGACATCACATTTGGCATGTGCAAAGAATGCGCATTGATATTAATTCTAGAATTACGCAAGTCTCAAAAATAACCCTACATTTATTGGTAAACCCATTTTTTTAAAAAAATCGGCTGAACAAGGATTAAAAAAAATTATCAGTTGATATTGTGTATTCAAAA
>DPLR01000651.1 GCA_003541895.1 Cytophagales bacterium
AACATCTCACTGGTGCCGAACAAAAATCGTCGGCACAGTTCGAGCGTTGAACGAAACCGCAAAGCGGTAGCCATAGTACCGGCACTGTTCCTCGAACAGTTAATGAGGTGTACGAGCTAAAAAAATGAACGCAGGTCTAGATGGCAGGAGCTTTCTGAAAAATAGTGGGCGTTTATCCTGAGGTATGTCTTCATTCTAAAAAAGGCTGATTAATGCATATAGATTATCTTCATAAGCTGATAATGTCAGGGCTCAATTGTGTAGGCGTTGCAAATAAATATAGTTAAAACAATTGCATGGCGAAGTTTTTTTTATGAATCCCCATAGCTAGTGCAGCGGTTTCGTCCAACCTGATTGTATTCGGAATTTCGCTGCACTCAACTCCGCATACAATCTTTAATGTTAAGCTCTCATTCATGTTTGGAAAATAGTACTGACTCTATTCATTATATTGATTTATGATCAAAACAATAACTGCAATTCTATTAGTTTTATTACTTGTTAATCCCATCCTTACAAAAGGAAAAGAAATCAACGATATGGGCATAGATGAACTATTGTCCATTCTTGAAGGTGGAGCAGATCACCCTTCTAGTAAAGCTATTAATAGAGTGCGTGAACTTAAGGATCCAAAAGCAATTCCGGCGTTAGAAAAAATAATGCGCGATCATTTTGAAAAACAAGATGAGCTTTTATTTACTGCTGCCCAAACTCTTTTTTGCATTGGAACGGAAGATGCTCATCGAATACTTCGAAAATCCTTACTGGATAAGAAATATCATGTAAGAGAGAGCATCATCTATTCATTTAATAGGGGGATGGAAAAAACATTAAGAAATGAATTTATTAAAAAATACCATTTGAATAATACTTCTGACGATTTATCAATTAAAATTACTTCGGCAGAAATGAGTGGAGAAATACTATTTAATGTTACTTTAAAAAACATATCAAAAAAGCCATTAATCCTATATCGTCCCTGGGTTTACATTGGTGAATATTTGTTAATTGAAGACCCAGATGGTGATTTTAAAAAACCGTTGCCTGCGATTGTAGATATATTTGGTCCACATAGTGAAAAAGCTAATTACTTTGAAATATTTCCGCAAGATGAACTTAAGTTTGAAATGAAAGCAGCGTTGATAAATAATAACACTTTCTTGGAGGATGTGGTCATATTTATTAAAAAAATATTATTTATTGAAAATAAAAATGAATTTTTTATGCTGTCAGGAGGAGATGTAACTTACTATTTATATAAATCAGGGAAATATAATATTTATGCTATTTATGATATGGATGGAAATTATCCACCGGAAACAAAAAACATTTGGTCTGGTAGAGTCGTATCTGCTCCGATACAAGTTAAATTAAAGCGCTAATATTGACTAATTACTGCTTTTAAAAAAATAAACGGATAACCAACGGCTTCACCGGCCTAAAAGTCGCCGGTGAGCCTGATGTTAGCTCTCTTAGAATAAGGAAAGGAAAGTATAAAAACCGATGAGTATGAATGACAAAATTTCTGAAACTGCGATAGCGATAGCATCATTACGTGCCTTATCAAATTATGAAACGGATGTCACCGTTCAAAGTCATGATGGGTTGGCTGAATTATTTTTACCAGAGGATCGGCAGACCGCATTGAGAACTCTGAGCTCACGAGAGAACATCAAGCAACACATCCCGAAAGGGATGTATGAATATGTTATTGCGAGAACGAAATATTTTGATAGTGTTTTTGTTGAGGCGATACAACATCCCATTGAACAAATCGTCCTGTTAGGGGCAGGATATGATAGCCGCTCCTATCGATTCCATCCGCTGCTCACTACGACACGGATTTTTGAAGTCGATATGAAACCGACTCAAGACCATAAGTTGGTCTGTTTACGTAAAAATAACATTGATATCCATCCCAATATTTCGTTTATCCCGATGAATTTTGAAACGGATGATCCCATCAGAATGCTCGGTCAATACGGCTATGACAACGGGAAACAAACACTTTTTTTATGGGAGGGCGTGACATTTTATTTATCACACGATACGGTCACGGTAATGCTCCGGAGATTAAAAGACCATTCCGGTGTAGGAAGTCGGGTCTGTTTTGATTTTCAAACCATACAGCATGAGCGCGATCTGATTCAGACAGGGTTACCGGATGAGGTGATTAAATTTGGCATTGCATCAGGAAAAATCGTCAATTTTGTACAGGATCATCAGTATCGTGTTGTCGAACACATCACAGCAGGTGACATGGAACGACGATTTCTGATGCTCCAACATGGTGAACTCTTTGGAAGAATCATGCCGATGATGAACTTTCTCCTCATTGAACATGAATAAATTGGTATTGTCGAGGTAGGAGACACGAGCTAACCATGCGCATGAACAGCGACCAGGTCGAGCGGGCAAGAAAAATGGTGTTCTTCAGGGGCAGTCGCGCCCGCTCGTCCTGGCGCATTATGCGAGGCGTTATGGTCACGCAAAACTTGAGAGTCTACGAAAATGAAGCCTAAAGAGATTTTGGAAGAGTTCGTTCATGCATTCAATAGTGCCGATGTTGAAGCCTTAGTAAAGTTGTACAGTGAAAATGCTATTAACCATCAGGTAGCGGAACAACCCGTAGAAGGACATGAAGCAA
Source organism: Cytophagales bacterium (assembly GCA_003541895.1). GTDB lineage: Bacteria > Bacteroidota > Bacteroidia > Cytophagales > Cyclobacteriaceae > ELB16-189. The sequence continues at coordinate 2,648 of DPLR01000651.1, forward strand.
TTCGGAAGATGTTTGCTGACAGTTTTACTGAAACGAAGATGACCTGTATTGTTGAGAATATGTTTGAAGACGGTGAATGGGCCATAATGGAGTGGCGTGACCCACTCGGGTTAAGAGGGTGTGGTTTTTTCCATATTGTTGATTCCAAAATTGTCTTCCAAAGAGGATATTGGGATAAGCTATCGTTTCTAAGACAACATGGCTTGCCAGTACCTCAAGAATGATAGAGATCATAACGAATGGATGCAGCCAATCAGCCTCTGTCTGATCCTGTTGTTGGACGCTTATTTTAAATGAACGAAAATTCATTATGAAAGAATGGAAAATAGAGAAAATATTTAAAATTCGCAACTTGCCGGCAAATACATTGATCACTGATGGCATGATGTTATTCGACTATTATGATTCATATATGATAAAAAGGAAGACTGATGATTCCATTGAGACAATAGTCGAAAAGATACTCGCCCTTCCCTGTTGGATCAAAATTGCATTGCAAATAAGGTATTTTCTTATTGTCAAACCGTTTGGTTTAACAACAGGAAGGTTTGATAATACAAATGAAAGCTCAGAAATGAATTCTGAACCGGTCCCGATTATCAAGAAGAATAAGAATGAAATCGTAATGGGATCAGATGATAAACATTTCTACTACAGAATATCAGTGATGAAAAAAGAAGTCGGGCAAGAATCTGAGATATATCTGAACACAGTTGTTAAATTCAATAACGTGTGGGGTAAAATATATTTCCTGCCTGTAAAAATGGGTCACAAACTTGTGGTTAAATCTTTATTAAAAATGTTAATTTCTAAGAGCTAATCAGGAGGTAAAAATGGTAAGGTCATTTAGAATAATTTTTATCGCTGTTTTTTCTCTTCTAGTTGTTGTTATCGGAATAGATGCCGCCACAGCGTCAGACAGCACGGTTTTCTATAAAAAGCCTGTTCTGGTTTTAAGCGGAATTGCAGGCGATCGGCCTGGAGAATTCGGAACAGTTGGAAAAGGTGACGGGATGGGACCCATGGATTTTTTGGTGGACCCTGATAACAACATTTGGGTTATGGATGTGATGAATCGAAGGGTTCAGAAGTTCGATCGGAATGGGAAATTTCTTTTAGAGTACCCGAATAAAAACATCAAAAATTCGATTGAGCTAACATCCCGATATATTGAATGCACCCATTCAGGTGATATCATAATTGGTCCTATTTCGGATGGGGAGATGGTTATATTGAACAATAACGGAGAATATCAGCGCACTATTACCCTCCCGGATGTAAGGAATGAAGAGTTTGATTTTACAGTAAACAATCTGAATGAAATAATCTATCCGAGGGGCAAAGATTCGGTTGTTGTGGATATGAATGGGAAGATTGTTCATGTAGCCAAGGATCAACTCGGAGTTGGTGGTGATTCGTCATCACCATATACAACGAAGGTTGTGTATGATTCCGGAAACTCGACACAGACCATTATTAACAGCAGCCTAAGGGATATTGGAGCGGATTCCATAATTATTAAAAATGACCAATTGGACACTGGGGTCAAAGATTATGCTGGAAAATTTATCCTGTTTGTTGATCCGTTTAATAATCTTTTTGTCAAAACCATGGTCAATCAGCCAAACAGCGAAGTTGTTTCTTACAACGACGTCAATGGGCGTTTAATTAAGGCGTTAAAAAAATCTGAGGTGCATAATGGTTGGGGTTATAAAACTTATCATATTGATAAGCACGGCAATCTATATGCGATGGAGGTTGTTAGACCCGAGAATGCAATCAAGGGTAAATCTTTAGGGTATGGCGAAAACCTTCTTAAAGGAGGGAAGACGTTTGTATATCTTTGGAGATGGGATAGGTGATTCACAGCTTGGTGGAGGACCAAGGTGATGCAAATTTAAAGGAACATCAAATGATAAAGGCAAGAAAACAGGTTGCTTCCATAGATGAATACATCCAGAGCTTTCCAAAAGAAATACAAAAGCTGCTGAGTGAAATGAGGTTGGCTATCAGGGCTTCGGCGCCGGAAGCTATTGAAAAGATAAGTTATCAAATCCCGACCTTTTACCTTAACGGCAATCTGGTTCATTTTGCGGCCTTCAAAAATCATATCGGTTTTTATCCGACACCGAGCGGCATCTCTGCATTCAAAGATGAGTTGAAGGAATATAAGAGCGCCAAAGGTTCAGTTCAATTCCCCTTGGATAAGCCTATGCCTATTGATTTGATAAAAAGAATCGTGAAGTTCCGGGTTCTGGAAAACATGCAAAAACCGGCTATAAAAGTTACGAAAAAACAAAATTAAAATCCCAAAGGAATAATGCTGCACCCATTAGCATCAGAAACTGCCGCC
>DPLR01000526.1 GCA_003541895.1 Cytophagales bacterium
TGTCTTTCAGGCGTAATCAGCATTGGTGGTGAAATCTTCATTTCGCCCGTATTGCATCTTCTGTGCTGGGAAGCACCAAAAAAGATTTCGGCACTCGCTAGCGTTTTTATTTTAGTGAATTCGATTAGCGGTTTAGCGGGTCAACTTAGCCGAAGCAACACGATCGAATGGAGTTTTGTACTTCCGTTGATGCTGGCTGTTTTTGTTGGTGGCCAATTGGGCTCACGACTGGGCGTTAAATGGTTTAATGAAATGTATGTGAAGCGCGTTACCGCAGTGGTTATTCTTGCGGCTGCGATTAATATTCTGAAAGATCACTGGTAATCAACTCGTGTGATCATACATGATCAGCCACTTTCCATTTTTCTTTTTAAAAAGCAATGTGAAAATACCTTGGGGGTTATCGTTCTCTCTTGTCAAGAAAAATTTCCCTGTTACTAAACAGGATTGCGTTGAGGTAAAATCCATTTTCAAAATTTCGAAGCGAAGTTTCCCCATGGCTTTTGGGTTTGGATAACTTTTCTTGTACCGTGCTAATGTACTATCCCAACCCTTGGTAATCTTCTTGCCGATGAATAAAATGGAATCTGATTTCCAATAACCTTTCATGAACTCATCAATGTTGGCTTCATTCCATGCTTTCACTTGCTCGTCTAACACTTTTTGAATAGCCGCTTTGTCTTTTGGTGTTGCTGACTGTGCGTAACTCAACGATGAAACAAAAATCAAAAGCGCAAAGAGAATACTATTTTTCATGGAGAAATATTAAAGATTTAAACGCAAATCCGTAGTGGTGACAAAAATCATGAAAAAGATTTGAATGCTAAACTATATTGATAAACAAGAATTTCATTTTTCAAGAAATCAAATTAATAAGCCCTATGCGTAGAGTTTTGGTTACCATTAAAAAGAAAGTCAACCCCGAGCATAAGTTGATTGCTACTGAGTGGGTTTCGGAAAGCGAAATTGACTCCATCCGTAAAAAATATGGGAATCAGTTTGATCCCGATGACCCCATCATTAATTACCTCAGTGATCAATTGGTGTTGGTATCTTTTTTGGTGTGGATACATGAATAATTTTCAATGCAAATAAAAATGCCCTGCATTTCTGCAAGGCATTTTTAGTATGGAACGTAATTTCTACGCTGTAACTTTTGCTTGTTGTTTGTTAGGTGTTGCTGGTTGCCTGTCGAAATCAAGTACGATAGGCGATGCGATGAAGATCGATGAATATGTACCGATTAACATTCCCACCACCAGGGCGAACGAGAATCCACGTAAAACTTCGCCACCGAAAATCAAAAGTACAATTACCACAATCAATACCGTACCCGAGGTAATCAAGGTGCGGCTCAAAGTGCTATTGATAGCATCATTGAAAACTTTGGCGCGATCGTGGTTTGCTCCGAAGCTTAAATATTCCCTGATCCTATCGAAGATAATCACCGTATCGTTAATTGAGTAACCGATAATTGTCAGCAAGGCGGCCACGAAAATCTGATCGATCTCGAACGACAAACCAAAGGCATGCGCAATTCCGAAAGCGGCAATAACAAACAGTGCATCGTGTGCCGTTGCTATGATTGCCCCTGTACTGAACTGCCATTTTTTGAATCGGAACAAGATGTAAAAGAAAATACCAATCAGTGAGTACAAGCTTGCCTTGAAGGCTGAGTTCTTAATGTCATCGGCAATCGTTGCACTTACTTTCAATGATTTTGAAATGGTGAAGTGCTGATCATCAAGTTGCGTGTCATTTTCAGAGTGTTTCAGTCCGCTGAATTTTTCAACTGCGGTGACGAGTGCGTTTCTTACGTTGTCATCGGCTGCATCTGATTCGTCATCGATGAGATAAGAAGTAGTTACTTTCATTACGTCATCGCTTCCATAGTTCTTCACTTCTGTACTGGCGTTTTTAAAGCTTTCGCCTAAGGCTACTTTCATGTCAGTAGCTACGACCGGTTTATTAAACGAAACAACATACGAGCGGCCACCTTTGAAGTCAACACCCATATTCAATCCTTGGAAAGCGATTAAAATAAATCCAATGATCATGATTGAACCAGAGAACGCATAAGCTTTGTAGCGGTTACCAATGAAATTGAATTCTCCACGCTTACGCACAAGAGCAGCCAAAGCGGATTCGAAAGAGAATTTTGTTTCATCGCCTTTGCGTACGATAAATTCAATGATGACGCGCGAAATATAAACGGCAGAAAAGAATGAAGTAACAATACCAATCATTAAAACCGTGGCAAATCCTTTGAGAGGTCCTTGGCCGAACACCAACAAGAATGCTCCGGTCATGAACGTAGTAAAGTTCGAGTCGAAGATGGTAGTGAAGGCGCGTTCGTAACCTTTCTTGATGGCATCGCGAAGTTTGCGGCCCATTTTCAATTCTTCTTTCACGCGTTCATAAATCACCACGTTGGCATCCACCGCCATGGCCATGGTGAGCACGATACCTGCAATACCCGGAAGTGTGAGCGCTGCGTTCAGGTTAGCAAGAATACCTAAAATGAAAAAGATATTGAATAGCAACGCAATGTTGGCCACCCATCCGCCTTTAGAGTAATAGGCAATCATGAATACTACGATGAGTGCAAGACCACACGCCATTGAAACTAAACCTTGCTTTTGCGCGATCTGCCCGAGTGAAGGCCCAACGATAGCTTGTTCAACAATTCGTGTAGGGGCAGGCAATGATCCGGCTTTCAAAACCAACGCAAGGTCTTTCGCTTCTTCGGGAGTGAAATTTCCAGTGATCTGTGAATTTCCATTGGGAATTTCGCCTTGCACTGTTGGCGCTGTGTAAACATAATTATCAAGCACAATTGCGATGCGGCCTTGAGGTTGCTTAGCGGCAGCAGTGGCCGTAATCTTTGCCCACTGGCGTGCACCGCTCGCATTCATCGTCATACTTACCGAAGGACGGGCATATTGATCGAAGTCGGAGCGAGCATC
>DPLR01000549.1 GCA_003541895.1 Cytophagales bacterium
TGCAAGCAACAGTTTTATTTTTGAAGAACCACACGGACAAGAACCCAAACTCATTCACGAAGATTGGGACTACAATCGCCACCTTGCTAAGTTTCATAAATCATTAAAAGCAAATGAGACTTATCGTTTTGCGGTTGCTTCTTCTGCTACGAGTTCAGCTCAATACAATGATCCAATGAATGAAGCAGAGCGGTTAACTGTCTTTGCAAAATTGGAAGGCGTACAACGGCTGCTCAATCGCCACAAAGAAGCATGGAATGAATTATGGAAAAGCGACATCGTGATTGAAGGCGATGCGCAAATGCAAAAAGATGTTCGCTTCGCCTTGTATCATTTGTATTCTTTCGTGAGAGAAGGAACAGGCTTGAGTCTTTCGCCCATGGGGCTTTCGGGTTTAGGTTATAACGGCCACGTATTTTGGGACACTGAGCTTTGGATGTATCCGCCTTTATTGGTGATGCAACCCGCCATAGCAAAATCGATTTTAGAATATCGGTTCAACCGATTGGAGTCGGCAAAGAAGAATGCATTTTCTCATGGCTATAGAGGAGCCATGTTTCCCTGGGAATCTTCCGCTGAAGGAACAGAAGATACTCCGGTGTGGGCGTTGACTGGTCCGTTCCAACATCACATTACTGGATGTATTGGCTGGGCATTCTGGCAATACTATGAAGTTACGAAAGACAAAATGTGGTTGAAGGAACGCGGCTATCCAATGCTAAAAGAGGTAGCTGATTTCTGGGCGAGTAGGGTAGAGCGCAAAGGCCCTGGTCACTATGAAATTAACAACGTGATCGGTGCGAACGAGTGGCAAGAAAATATTAACAACAATGCATTTACTAATGGCATGGCGATTACAGTTTTGCGCTATGCCACTTCTGCTGCAAAAGAATTAGGCATTACTCCCGATCCGGATTGGGAAGTGGTTGCTCAAAATATTCCAATCTTGAAATTTGCTGATGGTACTACGAAAGAGAATGCTACTTACGATGGTGAGATGATTAAACAAGCGGATGTGAATCTTTTAGCGCATCCGCTCGAGATAGTGAGTGATCAAACTCAAGTAGAAAAAGATTTAAAATATTACGAACAAAAGATGTCGCCTGATGGGCCCGCCATGGGAAGTTCAACGCTATCCGTTTTGTATTCAAAATTAGGTAAAACTGATAAGGCGTATGATTGGTTGATTAAAAGTTACAAACCCAATCAAGTGCCGCCCTTTGGTGTGCTGGCAGAAACTGCCGGTGGAACAAATCCTTATTTCGCCACGGGCGCAGGTGGCTTTTTACAAGCTGTGATTTTTGGTTTCGGTGGAATAAAAATTACGGATCAGGGAATTGTTCAGCAAAAGACAAAACTCCCTAAAAACTGGTCAAGTCTTTCGATCAAAAACGTAGGAGTGAATAGAATAGATTACCTTGTGAAATAATTTTAGAACGCATTTGAAATGAAAAGCATAGTAGTAGCTGCAGCAGCATTGTTAATTTTAGTTTCGTCTTGCAAGACCGATACAGAATCGTATAAAGCCAAAGTGCAAGACCCCGAATTTTTTCACCGCGCAATGAAAGAAATAACCGACCGCATTGTGCACGATATTTTTTCGCCACCGGTAGCCAGCCGCATTTACACCTATGCCTCTGTTGCTGGTTATGAAACGATTATACATCAAGATAAAAATTATGAAAGCCTTGTAGGTCAATTGCACGGTCTCCAAAAACTTCCGCAGCCTGATACTACCTTGGTTTATTGTTATCCGCTTGCGGCTACTGAAGCCATGTTGAAAGTAGGACGAACATTTATTTTTTCTGAAGAGGACATCGATAAGTTCTATAATCAGGAAATGCAAAAATTTAAATCTTTAGGAATTCCTGATGATGTGTTCGAAAGATCTATTGCGTTTGGCGACAGCATTGCAAAGCATGTTCTCCGCTGGTCATCTAAAGATAATTACAAAGAGTCGCGTACATTTTCGAAATATGCCATCGAAAAAGATCCATCTACGTGGCAACCAACTCCTCCCGCTTACATGGATGCCGTTGAGCCACACTGGAATGAGATTCGTCCGTTTGTTCTTGACTCGGCAGCACAGTTCAAACCAGTGCCTCCCACAAAATTCTCGAAGGATAAGAACAGTACTTTTTACAAAGAGGCTTACTATGTGTATGAGACCGGAAAGAATCTTACGCCCGAGCAAAAGGTCATTGCAAGTTTTTGGGATTGCAATCCATTTATGATGAATGTAAAAGGCCACGTGATGTTTGCTACACAAAAAATTTCACCCGGTGGTCACTGGATAAACATTACGCGGGCGGTTTGTGAAAACTCAAAAGCAGATATGGCTCGTTCGGCTGAAGCGTATGTACGCGTTTCGTTGTCGTTGGTAGATGGGTTCATCAGCTGTTGGGACGAAAAGTACAGATCCAAATTAGTGCGCCCCGAAACCTACATTAATCAAAACATTGATGAGAACTGGGCGCCCTTGCTGCAAACGCCACCTTTCCCAGAATATACCAGTGGACACAGTGTAATTTCTGGCGCAGCTGCCGTTGCACTCACTAATTTATTTGGTGATAACTACGCATTCACTGATTCTACCGAAGTGGAATTTGGAATGCCACCGCGCAGTTTTAAATCTTTTATTCAAGCTTCGGAAGAAGCAGCTGTTAGCCGTGTTTACGGGGGCATCCACTACATACCAGCGGTCGATGTTGGTATGGTGCAAGGACGAAAGCTAGGCGAGTTTGTAGTGTCGAAAATCAAAACATATAAAGGAAAGCGCTAATCATTTTCCCTTTCGCACCATGGGCAAGTATTTTGATATATTGAAAGACATTACGATCAGCGGATCTACGTTCAAAGATTTCAGGGAAGGCTTTTGTTACATTCGAATAGAAGGTACTTCTAAAATAGTGACAGTGGCTCGGCTTGTTGTATTTTTCACCGGTATCAATTCATATACGCAGTATTCCGATTCTAATAAGTACGATTTCCCTTTAACGATGACTGATGAATTGATTTTGGAAGATGTCATCTTAAAAACTTTTGGAGAGACAGAGAATTACCGCAGAAAAGATTACACGATCAAACTTATTGAGTTGTTCTGATTATTTGGGTCAGCTTCTGATCTGAGTAGCAATATCGAGTGCCGTAGAAACCGCCTTGAATTGTCGGCTGCCATTGAATAAATTTGATTAAACTTATTTTCTGGCCGATGGGTAAGACCTCCTTAAAAGTACTTTTCCTTTCATCTATCCTTTTGTTGATTTCAGTACGGTGCAAACAAAAAGGAGCGTTGGTAATAAAATCTGATTCCGTAGATTTCAATTTGCATATTCGGCCAATCTTGTCTGATCGATGTTTTAAATGTCATGGGCCAGATGCCAAGCAACGCAAGGCCAATTTACGACTGGACACACCCGAAGGTGCTTATGCTGCATTAAAAGATGATCCAACGCAACATCCGATTGTACCAGGAGCTCCTGATAAATCGTTTGTCTATTTACGCATTGCATCGACTGATACTGCTGAAGTGATGCCACCACCTTCTTCCAATCTTAAGCTAAACAAAAGTGAAATTAACATTATCAAAAAATGGATTGAGCAAGGAGCAAAGTACAAGAAGCATTGGGCATTCATTCCTCCGAAAAAAAAATCACTCCCCGAGATTTCTGACAAACGTTGGCCGAAGAATGAGATTGATTATTTCATAGTAGCATCATTAGAAAATGCTGACCTCAGTCCGAATGAGGAGGCTACAAAAGAATTATTATTAAAGCGCTTAAGCCTCGACATCACTGGGCTTCCTCCTTCCATAGAATTGCAAAACGCCTTTATGAAGAATGAAGGTGAACAGGCCTATGAGAAAACAGTTGATGAGCTATTGGCTCAGCCGCACTATGGAGAGAAGATGGCAGCTCACTGGATGGACGTATCACGCTATGCCGATTCGCACGGATATCAGGATGATGGATTACGAACGATGTGGCCTTGGCGCGATTGGGTAATTCATGCCTTCAATGAAAATTATTCGTATGATCAATTTGTAATTTGGCAATTGGCTGGTGACTTACTTCCCAACGCCACAAAAGAACAAATCCTCGCCACTGGTTTCAATCGTAATCACAAAATTACTCAGGAAGGTGGGGTCATCGATGAAGAGTATCGGATCGAATACGTAACTGATCGTACCAACACTTTTGGAAAAGCATTTCTTGCGTTTACATTTGAATGTGCTAAATGCCACGATCATAAATACGATCCCATTTCGCAGAAGGATTACTACAGCACGTTTGCTTTCTTTAATCAAGTTCCTGAAAAAGGATTGGTGGGTGACATCAGCCTGGCTTCGCTTGCAGATCCTCCGAAGATAAAGATTACCTCTGATGAAGTAAGTAAGATTCTTACGTTCATCAATAAAAAAGATACAGCTGCTGTGGAAGTTATGGTGATGAAAGATGCACCGATCAAAAGGCAAACTCATATTTTGAAAAGAGGCGTTTACGATGCACCCGGGGAAATAGTAAGCATAGGTTTGCCTTCCGCCATTCTTCCGTTTGATTCGATTAAATATGGCAACAACCGATTGGGTTTGGCAAAATGGGTGACGGATAAAAATAATCCGATTACTGCGCGTGTATTTGTGAACCGAATATGGCAAGAATTTTTCGGGCGAGGTCTTGTAAAAACCTCTGGCGATTTTGGTATGCAAGGTGAGATGCCAACCCACCCTGAGTTACTCGATTGGTTGGCTGTAGATTTCATGGAGAACGGATGGAACATCAAACGTCTGGTTAAGCAGATAGTAATGTCAGCAACGTATCGCCAATCTTCGTTGGTGAGTAAAGAGAAACTAGAAGCTGATCCTGAGAATATTTTATTATCGCGTTCGCCTCGTCTTCGTTTAACGGCCGAAGGAATCCATGATCTTACTCTGTTCAGTAGCGGCCTTTTGGTTAAGGAAATCGGAGGGCCAAGCGTAAAGCCTTATCAACCGAAAGGAATTTGGGAATCTTCCACTTCGGGTCGTGGAGTTTTGGCACGCTATGTTCAAGATCATGGTGATAAACTTTATCGCAGAGGATTGTACAATTTTATTAAACGTACTGTGCCACCACCTCGTATGCTCATGTTTGATGGTAGCAACCGCGATCAATGTGAGGTAAAACGAATGCGGACAAATACTCCACTGCAAGCTTTGGTCTTAATGAATGACCCGATTGTTTTGGAATCGGCCAGAGTTTATGCTGAACGTTTGATGGCTGATAAATCTACCCCTGAAGAAAAAATTGTGAAAGCCTTTCGATCTATTGTTTGTCGCCATCCAAAGAGCGGAGAACTCTCAATTCTCTTAAACTATTTCAACGATGAAGAAAAAATATTCAGTCAATCGAAGGAGAAAGCAAAACAATTTATAAACGCGGGTGAATACCCTCATACTAATGTTGATAATGTTGCCACATTAGCTGCGCTTATGCAGGTGATTCATACCATCTACAATTTGGAAGAGTCCATCACTAAAACGTAATCCGGATGAAAGACGAATTTTTAGAAAATAGACTTCATGTTAATCGGAGGCATTTCTTGGGCAAACTCAGTTTGGGTCTTGGCTCTGTGGCCTTGGGTTCGTTACTTATTCCAGATCTTTTTACTAACAGCGATGATAAGGTGCCCACGCTCGGGCTGCCGCACTTTGCACCAAAAGCTAAGCGCATTATCTATCTTTTTCAAAATGGAGCTCCTTCACAACTTGAAAGTTTTGATTACAAACCATTGCTAACGCAAATGGCTGGAAAGGATTTGCCTGAATCCATACGCAACGGCCAACGACTTACCGGGATGACTTCAAACCAGACCAAGTTTCCATTGGTGGGATCACATTTTTCATTTAAACAATATGGCCAGTCAGGTACATGGGTAAGTGAGCTGTTTCCGAACATGGCAAAAATTGTGGATGATATCTGTGTGATCGAATCGATGCACACCGAGGCAATCAATCACGATCCTGCGCTCACGTTTATGCAGACGGGCGCTCAGCAGGGAAACCGACCAAGCATGGGAGCATGGTTGAGTTATGGATTAGGAAGTGAAAACAAAAACCTTCCCGCTTTTTCGGTTTTGCTTTCGCGTGGCAGAGGCAATGGTCAAGGAGTGTATTCAAAATTGTGGACCAACGGATTTTTGGATAGTATTCATCAAGGTGTACAATTCAGCAGCAGTGAAGAACGCGTGTTGTATTTGAAAGATCCGGAAGGACGCGACCGTGAAGCAAGTCGCAAAATGCTTGACAACCTGGCCGAACTCAACAACATCAACTACAAAGAATTTGGCGACCCAGAAATTCAGACGCGCATTCAGCAATATGAAATGGCATATCGAATGCAAACGGCAGTACCTGAATTAGCTGATCTTTCGCACGAGCCTGATCACATCATTAAAATGTACGGAGCCGATTGCCTTGTGCCCGGCACCTATGCATCCAATTGTTTGATGGCGCGGAAACTTTCGGAAGCCGGGGTACGATTTGTTCAGCTTTACCACCAAGGGTGGGATCAACATGGAAACCTCGTTGGCGAAATGCCTTTGCAGGCACAAGATGTTGACCGTGCAACTACGGCTTTGGTAATGGACTTAAAACAGCGCGGGCTGTTGGATGAAACATTAGTCATTTGGGGAGGCGAATTCGGACGAACAAATTATTGTCAAGGAGACTTATCAAAAGATAACTATGGACGTGATCACCATCCGCGTTGTTATTCCATTTGGATGGCCGGTGGTGGCGTGAAACCTGGCGTGTATGGCGAGACGGATGAATTTGGTTACAACATCATTAAAGACCCGGTGCATGTAAATGATTTTCATGCCACTGTGTTACATCTGATGGGGCTCAACCACGAGCAACTAACATTCAAACATTTAGGCAGACGATATCGCCTAACAGATGTGGCAGGCAAAGTGGTGTCAGGAATTTTAGCGTAAGTAATGAACAAGCTCAAAGTCATTCTACTCAATCTTATCTTTTGCCTTCAGGTACTTATTACTTTCTTACTGCTGGCTGGCGATAAAATAAAATTGCCTTTGTGGCTTCAGGTGGCTGGAAGACTCCATCCATTACTCCTTCACCTTCCCATCGGCCTTGCCATTTTCTTTTTCATTTTAATACTCATCCCCAAACGGAATTACTTCCACCAGCAAACACTAGATGTAATTACTTTCCTTGTTCTGCTTTTAACTTCTTTGTTGGCTTCGCTCACCGCACTCTTTGGTATCATGCTCAGTTTGCAGGGCGACTATGGTTCTGATTCTTTAACTCAACACAAAATCAGTAGTGTGGTGCTAAGCTGGCTATTGTATCTTTTTATTCTAAACTACGATTGGCTTAAAGAAAGAAGAACTATTTTTTACGGAGTCAATGTCTTTGTCTTTGCACTTCTTTTTTTTGCTGGGCACACCGGATCAACTTTAACGCATGGAGAAAACTTTGTATTTGAACCTTTGTTGAAAGAAAAAAAAGAATCACTTAGTAAAGAGAATTCTTCCGTCTTCCAATTGGTTGTACAGCCGGTGTTAGAAAAAAAATGTTTCTCTTGCCATAATGAATCGAAGGCAAAAGGTGGTTTAGTGATGACATCCATCGCTTCTTTTAAGAAAGGTGGTAAGCATGGAAAGGAATGGGAAGAGGGCAAGCCCGATCAAAGCAATCTAATCAAAGTAATTCACTTGCCTCTTACACACGACCAGCATATGCCGCCCGATGGCAAAGCTCAACTCAGCAAAATGGAGATTGACATTTTAAAATTCTGGATTCAATCGGGAGCGAACTTCGATATAAATTTATCAGCGTTAGCACCCAATGATTCTTTGCGAATTATTGCTTCATCTGTCAATATATCCAAACTCACAACCGAAGAACGGATTTTTACTTTTGCGGCTGCATCCAAAGGCGTGGTTGATAAACTGAATTCTCCGTTCCGTTCTGTATTTCCTCTATATCAAAATAGCCCTGCTTTGCGTGCCGATTTTTTTGTGGCTGCATCCTTTGATGTAAAAGCTTTAGAAGAATTGAGCGAAGTAGAAGAACAGTTGGTTGAATTGAATTTATCGCGCATGCCTGTTACTGATAAAGAACTTGACATCGTTGCACGGTTTAAGAATCTTGAAAAGTTAAATCTGAATTTCACGAAAGTAAAGTCCGACTTGACTCCGTTAAAAAAACTGAAACACTTAAAGTCACTATCGCTTTCTGGAACGGAAGTCAATAGTGAGGCAATCAATCATGTCCTTTTGCTTCCTGATCTCAAAGAGCTTTTTGTTTGGAACACAGGTGTAGTGCAAGCCGATCAGGTGAAGCTATCTAATCAGCACAAAAATATTTTGATCACGTGGAATATTTTTAACGATGATATGCCCATCAAGTTAAGTTCGCCCATGATTGTAAACGATGGCGTGTTGAAGAAAAACGAAGCAGTAATTTTAAAACACGTGATGCAAGGAGTAACCATTCGCTACACATTGGATGGCTCCACACCCGATAGTTTGACAAGCGAAATATACAAAGCACCTATACCACTGCCAGGCGCTACGCAATTGAAAGCCCGTGCTTTTAAAGAAGGATGGCTGGGCAGTGATGTGTTTGAAACGATGTGTTACGTAGAAGGCATCAAAGCAAATCAAATGGAGTTGTTGTCAAAGCCCGACCCTTCCTACCTCGGAGAAGGATCAAAAAGTTTAATGGATGGTAGGAGAGGAACGGCCGAGCTTTTCAGAGAGCCTTCTTGGTTGGGCTACAGAGATAATTCATTTATGGCATCCTTTGATTTTGGGAAGGAAGCACCAGCCATAAAAAATATTGTGATCAGTTATGGAAGAAACACTGGCTCTTATATTTTCCCTCCAGAGGAAGTGCAAGTGTGGGTGGGAGATAATGATAAAGATGCACGGCTACTTAAAACAATAAAAGTTCCGCAGCCTACAGCAAATGAAACCGCCAAAGTGGATGCGCTCATTATCCCAGTAACAAATACGAAGAGCTACTATAAACTCATTGCAAAACCAGTAGCCAAACTACCTTCATGGCACAGCGGCAAAGGACAGAAAGGTTGGTTTTTTGTAGATGAGATTTTTTTTAATTGAGGTTGCGGTTTGGAGACTTTTAGTGAATTAGAAAATTACCAAAGAAAGACCTGCTGCAAAACTGTACCATGTGACAGACATAAATTAAGAAACAAAACTACAACGCCACACTGAACCCGTAATGGAATATGTACAGTGTACTGGGCAGTAATTACTCCGTCTTGGAAGCTATATTCTGTCTCGGTACACCGAGAGAGGTCAGTTCCTCAATTTTATGTTCGTCAACTATCCACCGGATATTTCCTCTTTTAGAGATATCGTCATGAAGCATAACATAAAATTCATCATGAGAATTTATAGTGTAAAACCGACTTACCTCGATGTAAGTTATTTTGTCACGAGGGAAACTATTGATTAGTCTTTGAACTTCTTCATAACAACATGTATAAACCCTACCGTATAGTCGATATTTTAACGGATCATCAGATAATTTTCTTATAGGGAAATTTACGACCGTCTCTTCACTTTGTTCAAATGCGTCAAGTGCTTCATCATGCAATTTGAATTTTGAATCTTTGCTGTCATTCAGGTAATGAATGATACTATAAATAGGAGGCACAAATTTGTTGAGAAGACTATTCTTGCCGCTATTGTCAAATTCAAATTTTCTTGTTGAGTTGTTAAGCGTGATTGTTATTGTCGCAGGTGTCCCGTCAGTCCACATACCATGGTCTTCTTTATATTCCTTTTTATTAAAACTCTCAGAAATTATATCTTCAAGTTCAGCAAAATACTCAGTCAACAAAAGGTCATTCTTGCCAAAGGAGTAGTCGATGTCGTTTATACTGCATTTACCATTGGACTTCTTTATGGTATAAGAAATTTGGGGTGAAAAGGAAGGTCTTACATTTAAACTTAATTCATACTCAAGGGTCAGAACTTTGGCATGTCCAAGGTCATCACTCTTTTGGCTACACCCAATTACAAGGAATAGTAATAGAAGTCTATATAATCTCATTTGCCCATTATTGCTCACAACCTTTGGATATAGTTATTGCCTATACTTCACCTTTCGGTGCGATATGAAATTTAACCGATCCAAATTAAAAATCCTTGTATGGTTTAATTTTTTTAAAGGAATATACCTTTTGTGCTTACTTTACTTTCCGATACAAAACTTAGAAAAAATATTCGCGAGCAGATCGTCTGTTGTCACTTGCCCTGTGATCTCCCCGAGGTAGTGTAGTGATTGGCGAATATCCATCGCAAGAAAATCTCCGGTGATTCCTGAATCCATTCCTGCAAGCACTCGGTTCAAACAATCATTGGTCTGAACCAAGTTTTCATAGTGGCGCAGGTTGGTTACCAACACATCGCCTTGCTTGAATTCTTTATTTTGGAATTGAGCTAGAATTTTTTCTTTCAGTTCATTGATGTTCTTCTTTTGTGAGGCGGAGATAAATACAAAATTCTCTCGCGCTAATTTTTCAAGAAGCTCATTTGGTGCTTTGTCAATTTTATTGCCCACTTTAATCACCGGTGCTTTTATCTCCTTCACTTTTTCTAACTCGTCCGTTAGTTCTTCCAAACTGGATGACAGATCAAAAAGGTACAGCACCAACGAAGCTTTGTTGATCTTTTCAAAAGTACGTTCAACACCAATGGCTTCCACGGTATCGGTGGTCTCGCGAATTCCAGCGGTATCCATAAAGCGAAAATTTATTCCGCCAAGAATAATTTCGTCCTCAATTACATCGCGCGTGGTGCCCGGGATTTCAGAGACGATGGCTTTCTCTTCGTTGAGCAATGCATTAAGCAAAGTTGATTTCCCTGCATTGGGCTTTCCAGCAATCACGGTGGGCACTCCGTTCTTGATCACATTTCCGAAATCGAACGAATGAATGAGTGAATGGAGGTAGGATTGAATTTTGTGAATCAGTTTTTTTAAATCATCGCGTTTAGCAAACTCAACATCTTCTTCTCCAAAATCCAATTCGAGTTCAATCAATGAAGCAAAGTGAATCAACTCTTCGCGCAGGTTTTGAATCTCTTTGGAGAAGCCACCGCGCATTTGGTTGAGTGCTGCTTGCTTGGCGTTTTCAGTTTCTGCGCTGATGACATCGGCAACGGCTTCTGCTTGCACTAAATCGAAGCGCCCATTCATGAAAGCGCGCTTGGTAAACTCGCCAGGCGTGGCCAGTCGTGCACCATTTTTTAAAAGTGCCTTGATAATTTCTTTGATGATCACGGGAGAACCGTGGCAAGAGATTTCGATGCTGTTCTCTTTCGTGAATGAATTTGGTTTTTTAAAAAGAGAAATCAGTACTTCATCAATAATTTTTCCTTCGCTATGTATGGTGCCGAAGTGCAGCGTGTGCGTGGGTTGCTCTTCTAGGTTTTTTCCCCTGAATATTTTTTGAACAATCGAAAATGAATCCTCTCCCGAAACACGAATTACGGCAATGGCACTTACGCCTTGGGCTGTTGCCAACGCAACAATGGTATCATCGATAAAATTCAAGATTCAAAATTTAAAATTCAAAAGTAGGGAAGAAAATATTACCGCACGATCAACACCGGAATATTTACTCTGTGCCGCACGATATCTACCGTAGTGCCGAACACCAAATCTTTTGCCCAGTTATGGCCGTGTGCGCCCATCACCAGCATGTCGGCATCAAAATCATTTACAATTTGCGGGATGGTTCGCCTGGGATTTCCATATCCAATTTTGATTGACGTGTTGAAGCCTTGCTGCTTTAGTTGCTCGGCATAATTCTCAAGTGCGAAAGCATCTTCGTTCGCTTCGTGGTCGGCAATTTCACTTCCGTAAATCATGGCTCCGGCTGTCTCTACCACATGCAACAATAAATAAGAAGCGTGCGGTCCGCCTTGTGCTACTGCACTTTGAATTGTTTTTGCATCCACTGAACTGAAGTCGATGGTGATCGCCACTTTTTTGTAGATCAAAGGAGTGAGTGAACTCAAATCTACGGCAGTACCATGCGGAATTGATTTTAGTTCAATCTTACGTTTATCAAGCACAGGTTTGATAGTGATGTACAACAAGAGCCCGGCCGTTGCAATACAAATGGGAATCACCAAGAGCCAAATCAGAATGGCGTGCTCAGGATCTTTGTGAAGTAAATCAGTAATTTCTTGGATGACCAATTTTACGTTGAGGAAAATAATGATGAGGGCAATTAACCAGGCACACACTTTCATCCAGTTTTTAATGGCGAACACGCCCATCGTTTCTTTGTCACTGGTAAAGTGGATGAGTGGGATCACGGCAAAACCTAATTGCAAACTCAATACCACTTGACTTAGCACCAATAGAGCTCCTGTTTTTTCTTCTCCATAAAAAATGATTACTAGATAGGCAGGTGTGATTGCTACCAATCGTGTCATCAACCTGCGCAGCCACGGAGCGATACGCAAATTCAAGTAGCCTTCCATTACCACTTGCCCTGCAAGAGTTCCGGTGATGGTAGAACTTTGTCCTGCAGCAACTAATGCTACTCCAAAAAGTATGGAAGCCCAATCGGTGCCGAGTAGGGGAGCGAGAAATTTGTAAGAGTCTTGAATGTCTGAAACTTCATACATGCCC
>DPLR01000400.1 GCA_003541895.1 Cytophagales bacterium
GAGAGGATCAGGCGGTTGAACATCGTAGTGGCCGTACACCAGAACGGTTGGCAACGATGAATTAATTTTCTTTTCACCGAAAACAATTGGGTGACCTTTCGTTTCGCAAAGCTCAACAGTATCAGCTCCAGCTTCTTTCAATTTTTTAACGATGAGTTCTGCGGTTTTGCGCACATCATCTTTATGTCGACTGTCTGCACTTACCGAAGGGATGCGCAGTAAATCGAAAAGCTCATCAAAAAACCTCTGTTGATTGGACTGAATGTAATCTTTAATCATAAGACAAATATTAGCAATGATAGTTGGGTATTTAACTCTTAATTATTCAGAGAATATTGGGGTAATCTCTTGCTCCGTGCAAAATTCGAAAAACAAAAACAATGTCATTCCTTAGTTGATAGAAAAGAATGTAAGGGCTCACAATCAGTATGCGATAACCTAATAATTTTAACCGGTTGTCTCTCACAGTCCGGCCCGCTTTTGGATTTTGGCCAAGGAGTTCAAAAGCCCTTTCAAATTTATCGGCCATTTTTTCTGCTGCTGCAGGCTTATCTTCGGCAATAAAATCAATGATTTCAACCAGATCGATGCTTGCCTGAGACAAGAGTTTAACTTCTGCCTTTAGCTTCATGAATTCGCTGACGTACTTCTTTTAACACTTGCTGGTAAGGCCTTCCTTTGTCTCCCGAAGCAAACTGCGATTCAGCCACTGAAAGTTTTGCGAACAAATCCAGCTGACGTTGAAGCTTACGGTATTCACCAATGGATAGAACCACCAAATCGCCTTCGCCATTTTTTGTAATGTATATAGGCTCCTTGGTTTGATGTGCCAATTCCGAAATCTCATTTGATTTATTTCGTAAGTCTGAAATAGGTTTGATAATTGCCATGTATCAAAATTATATCATTAAAACGATAAGCCCAAACGTAAAATCTATTGGCTCACTTCCGTTTTCTCTTTAAAGAAGAAAATAAAATACAACAGTACTGCTATAGCAATGTAAGCGGGCACCATCCAGATATTTTGCCAATCATGAGTTCCATCAACCGCAAAATTGTCTGCTGTAATTCCTGAGAACCAAGTTCCAATCACCATGCCCAGTCCATACGTAGCAAACGTGAATAGTCCTTGGGCTGCATTTTTGATTTTCTCTCCTGCTTTCTTTTCGGTGTACATGTAGCCCGTCACGAAAAAGAAATCGTAACATACTCCGTGAAGAATAATTCCGGCATAAAGCATCCAAAGGTTTGAGTCAAGATTTCCGTAGGCAAAGCAAACGTAACGGAGTATCCAAGCGAGTATGCCAATGATCAAAATATTTTTTACACCGATGCGATTAAACAAAAATGGAATCGCCAAAATGAAAATCGCTTCAGAGGCCTGACCGAAAATCATTTTGCTGGCCGGCTTCTCCATGCCCAGCTCGTTCAAAAACAAATTTGCGAAACCGTAATAGAATGAAAGTGGAATGCAAACCAAAATAGCCGCAATGAAAAAAATCAAATAGGGTCTGTCTTTAAACAATACAAATGCCTCCGTACCAATCGCGCTCTCAGTAGATTTTCCTTTGGGTGGCGTGTTCGGCAAAATAAACGAGATCAATCCCAACGATGCCGAAGCAATGGCTGCCATATAAAATGTGCCGGGTGTTTTTTCGATATCGAGTTTGCCGATCATAACACCAGCCACAATCCAACCAATCGTTCCGAAAACTCTGATCCAGGGGAACTGTTTCCCGGGATCGGTCATCTGTTGAAATGCAATGCTGTTGCTAAGCGCGATGGTGGGCATGTACAACAGCGAATACAAAACAATCGTCCAGTAAAATAATGTGTTGTCAGAAATTTTGGTAGCCAAGAACAATAGCAAGCCTCCTAAAATATGAAGCACGCCCATGATGCGCTGCGCAGCAAAATACCGATCGGCCACCATCCCAACAAAAAAGGGCGAGATCATGGTGGCCAGGGCCAACGCGCCATAAGCTGCACCAATTTGCACACCGCTTGAATGAAGGAACTCAGACATATAAGTACCCATGGTTACATACCAGGCGCCCCAGATAAAATACTGGAGCAACATCATCAGCGAGAGCTTAGTAAAGACAGAAGAGTTCATAGGCTTGGGATTTTTTGTTGAACGTAAAAAATAATTCTCAATTCGCCAATTAGTCGATTGTCAATTTCAAATAAATATCAACGCTTCACTGAGAAACCAACGTACTGTATTTCGACTCACGAAGGATCTTTTGCGAGTCCTTTATTTTCATCAGATCAGGAAGCGGTGTTTGCGAATGTTGACTTGCATATTCCTTCACAATTTGCCAGCCCACCCAAAGTGCAATACGGCCCGGGCATTCATTACCGATTTCAGGAACATGCGGTCGTTCAGAAACATATCGCTGCTTCATCTGGTTGCTCGTTGAAAAAAGTGCTTCATCATCAATCAACTTTTTCCAGATCACATCTTTGTTTGCGTAGGCTCCATCAATTTCCTTTTGTGAATATCCAATAAACACGCTGTCGGGGAAACACGGAATCATGTGCTTGGCAAAATAATAAGCCTTTCCATACGAAATCATGTCGGCAAGCACGGTGTGATCATTCATATCCACGTGATTGTACTTTGGATCGATACCATACAAAAGCATGGCCGAGGGTACGATAAAATTCTTTTCGTACTTGCGCACGATGTACTCGTACATGTTGGGCCTATACTTAGCATTCTTTCCGAGATAATAATCCAATCCTACAATGATCAACGTATCGCTTACAAATAAATCACTTTCCAATCCAGTGATTACCGTTTCAACGCGTGGAGGTTGAAAGCCAGGGTAATAATATTTCATATTGGCAAAGGCCAACCTAAATTCTTCCTTCAAATTACTTCCATCGCCAAACACTTTTTTGGTTTCCATAAGCAAAGTGTCGAACGCGGGATGTGAGAACTTCTTAAATAAAATATTTACAAAAGCTGAATCACTTGGGTAGCTGCGCCTCGCAAAGAAAATATCGCGCAAAGCAACGTGCCGCGAAAAGAAATCGACAAGTTGCTTTTTAGTTTGAATTAATTGAATTGAATCCTCTAGCGATTTAAAATCAACCGTCATTTCCATTCCTTCGGCATATTGACATTTTTGTTCTTTATCCTCGTCACACGAAAATAAAATTGCGGCACAGACAAACAGGAGAAGAGCGCGGTTCATATTGGCAAATAATGAGTTAACTAATTCACTGCGATATTAACAGAAAAAATGATAGAGGATTGTTCCTTTGCTAAAAGATTTATTTCAACTTTGAGCGAGTGAACAAACTTAAACATATCGCCATCTCGGGCAACATCGGCTCAGGGAAAACAACTTTAGCCGAGCGACTCTCAAAACATTATGGATGGATTCCTTTATACGAGTCGGTAGATCACAATCCCTACTTGCGTGATTTTTATGAAGACATGCAGCGGTGGGCATTTCATCTGCAGATTTATTTTCTCAACAGCCGCTTCAATCAAATTCGCGAGATCAGATCAAGCGACAAAACGATTATTCAAGACCGCACCATTTACGAAGATGCTTACATTTTCGCTGCCAACTTGCACAAAAGCGGGCACATCAACGATCGCGATTACCAAAGTTATCTTGATCTGTTTCAATCCATGATCAACTTTGTGCAGCCACCTGATTTGCTTATTTATTTAAAAGCTGATATCCCTAAACTGGTTCAGCAAATTCAAGTGCGCAATCGCGATTTTGAATTCAACATTAAGCTAGAGTATTTAAAAAATCTGAACGAGCATTATGAAAACTGGATCGACAATTATGAATACGGCAAATTGCTCACCATCGATATGAACCATCTCGACTTTGTAAACAACATCGAAGATTTTTCTTTCATTGTTGGCAAAGTCGATTTGGAGTTGAATAGTTTGTTTGGTTAATATCTTTTTTGAGTTCAATCATCCATCAACTCAAAAACCTTTCACTTGTGTTTTAACTAGTAAATCTCTTCATAATTGCCTTTTGATCTGTGGCGCATGATGGATGGTATGTTCTCCAAAAAATTTAAGCGCATGCTGAATATTGATCATGCCCACGCGCACATGCCGGTAAATCCCTCGTTTGATCTGATGGTCGCCAATCTTTTCAAGGACGTCTTTCAATTGCAAACGAACTGTGTTCCATTTTTCAATTAGATTTTTAAGATCAGTTTCATCGGGTGTATTCTCAATTACTTTCTTTGGAGCTTTGAAGCGGAGTGGCAATCGTTGAGAAATCTGTAGCACAAGCATTTTAAATTCTTCCACAACTCCGGTATCTTTTGCTTGATCAATTCCCAAAATCTTTTTTTCAAGATACCTTACCGAAAGTTCTTCAGCCGAAATCAAATGAGCTATGATTTGATTGATTGACCACTTATCGGGCACATGCCCATTTAGCTTTTCAGCTGGCAAGTCTTTTAATGACGAAAATAATTCGTGCCGTTGGGTTTCAAGTGAATCAAAAAGTTGTTGTAACCGGCTATTCATACGAAATCAATTTAAGCTAAAATTAATCTTTCAACGGATTACAAAAAACACAAAAGCCGGACAGGAGCCCGGCTTTGCATTGAAGTAAAAAATCCGATTAAACTTTAAAAGTCTTTTTTAACTGATCTACGTAATCCAATTTTTCCCAAGGGAATAACTCCACCTTTACTTTCTTCTCGTTTTTCTGCCCTTTGTTAAAAATCTTCTCTACTACTTTCGGGTCGCGACCCATGTGTCCGTAAGCGGCTGTTTCAGAATAAATAGGAGTACGCAATTTGAATCTCTCTTCAATGAAATACGGGCGCATGTCAAAAACCTTTTCGATTTTCTTCGCGATTTCTCCGTCTGTCATTTTCACTTTGGATGTGCCATACGTGTTTATGTAAAGGCCAACAGGTTTTGCTACGCCAATAGCGTAAGCCACTTGCACAAGCACTTCATCACAAATTCCGGCAGCTACCATATTCTTTGCAATGTGGCGTGTTGCGTAGGCAGCCGAGCGGTCTACCTTGCTGGGGTCTTTGCCAGAAAATGCACCACCACCGTGTGCGCCTTTTCCTCCGTAGGTATCAACAATAATTTTTCTTCCCGTCAAGCCGGTGTCACCGTGAGGGCCACCGATCACAAACTTTCCAGTTGGGTTTACAAAATACTTAATGTCCGTGCTGAATAATTTCTGAACACGCTTTGGTAATTTTTTCATCACGCGTGGCACCGCAATGTTTATCACATCGTCTTTAATTTTCTTCAACATCACAGCATCTTTATCAAAGTCATCGTGCTGTGGTGAAATTACGATGGCATCGATGCGCTGTGGCTTGTTGTCATCACTGTACTCAATCGTTACTTGCGATTTTGCATCGGGGCGCAAGTAAGTCATCACTTTGCCTTCTCTACGGATGATAGAAAGTGCGCGCAACAACATGTGCGCAAGATCTAACGGCAGCGGCATGAAGTTATCCGTTTCGTTTGTGGCATAGCCAAACATCATTCCCTG
>DPLR01000498.1 GCA_003541895.1 Cytophagales bacterium
GATGTGCGTGATTTTGCCATGGGTGACGACAGGCGCATAGACCACTTTATAGTGTATCATTTTGCCCGAGCGCCCTGGGAAGTCTGTAATCAAGGTAACAGATTCGCCAGCGAATACTCTATCTATTATTTGCTCTAGTTCTCTTTTCCGGAAGGGCGGGGCCGAATCCAAATAATTTTTGCCGGCTTGGAGTGGAACGCCAGAAATTTCAATGCTCATGTCAATGGCAGCTTTGTTAAACTGGAGCGTTCGTACGTTTTCGTCCAACAGAATAAATATATCGTGTGTGCGATTGAAAATGATTTCAAGTTGTTGCTGGTGTTCTTTTAACAAAAGGTCTTGTCTTACCTTTTCAGTTACATCAGAAGCAACCCCTTCCAGTCGTTGCGGAATGCCTTGCTCATCTTTCACCAAACGGCATTCATCGTGAAACCAATGGATTTTTCCATTGAGCATCAAACGATAGGTGCTCTCAACTTGACCACTCGTTTCTAGCCTTTGTCTGTTACTGTTCACTATCTCTATGTCCTCTGGATGCACGTTCTCGATCCAGAAATATGGTCGTTCAATAAGTTCATGGTAGGGTCGTTGGTAAATCCGCTCCGCGGAATGACTCAAATAATTTTGTCCATGGCCCGTGAGGTCAAACGACCAAATTACATCTTTGGTAAAATCCAGGACACGATTAAGCTGTTCGTCTTTTTGCTTGGCAATGGTGGTATTGGCTTGCGCTAATGCTTTGTTGGTTTCTGCCAAAGCCTCCACGTTGGCCGTGAGCTCTTCCGTTAGCGATTGCAGCTCTTCGTTGGCCGCTGTAAGTTCATTGGCCTGAAGCTGATAATCGTTCACCAACTTCATCCGCTGATTGAAACTTCGGGCAATGAACCATGTTGTAGTAAAAAGCACGAGCATGAAGGTGAGAATGATGAAAGTAACACCCAGTTCTGTTGAGATGATATGGCGCCACTCTCCCTGCAGACGTACATAACCCAACACTACTGGGAAAATGAGTGAAAGAGGTAATAGTATACTTGCAGGCGAATAAATAAAATGACCACGCGCCAATTGTTTAATGATAGGGTCTTCTGGGCGCGATAACAGTGCAGCAAATGACAAAAAAGCAAACAACACTGCGGTAAGTGGTGCCATAAAGAAAAAAGGATGAGATTCTGGCACATGAAAGATGTAAACCACCAACACCATGACTGAAAAAAAGAAAACACCAAGGTCAATTATTTCGCGTAAGATTATAGAACGATACGATTGACTTTGAATTAATAAAGAAGCAAATGCAATTACAAAGCTAATTGCAGTAACCAATGACATGCCAATTCCAGTTTGGGTTAATCGTTCATAGCGCGTAATTTTCTCGTTGAAAAAAAGTGCATCGATATGCCATTGAAAAATAAAGACCTTATCAAGCGCCACATACAAACTCAAGATCAAAAGCAATACAAAAATGAAGGTAGGCCACCGAGAAGAGGCTGAATACTTTTTCCACACGATGGCAACACCTGAAATCATAAACAGAATAGCCGACATCGGATTGATTGGTAACGAAGTTTGGAAGAACAATAGAAACCACGGCCATTCATAAAACCAAGCCACCAAGGAAAGTCCCGATAGGATTGCAATTCCACTGGCAACAATAACACACATCGTACTTAGGTTCCTACTTATCACTTCCCCTTTCATCCTAAAATTTTTGAGTTATCAAAAGACGAAAACAAGTTTAGTTTATTGATTAAGACAAGATTATTGATTTTTGCTAATCGTTTTTTATGGCAAAAATCATTTTTGAAGCAAACGATAATCAGACTGTTCCTTGTGCCAACCATGAAGTAACGTTTTAATTTAATGTTTTCTTTGATGAATTTCAATAATGCCGCCATACAGCGGCTACTTCTCCTGATTATAAATTAGTTGATCCCTTTCAACACTTATCTAAAGCGCGTTCTTCTTAGTTTGCTGACGATCGATTTGTTTCTTACAAAGCCCATGCTTACCCCCACGTCAACACCTTTCTGTGCCAACGAATAGGTATTCAATAAAGCTTCGGTAGATGAATAATTTCCAAGGGCAATGCCATATTTAAATTCAGTGAAGACGTTGAAGAATACGTGTGCTTTTTCAATGTGCAGTTTCAAACCAACACCCACGTTGCCACGTGTTGTAACCACTTTACCCGAATAAGGAACAGGGCCTGGATCTGGTTTGGGAGGTGATGGGGGCGTATTGGGGCAAGTGCAAGAGCAAGGAGATCCTGAACCCGAAGCGTTGCCCGTTGTTTTAGCAGCCGGAGGAGCTGTATAGGTGCCTGAGGTATGAATGGTGGTTCCCTCAAGCGAAAAGGTCAAGTAGGGTTCAAGAACACGTGGTTTTTCTTCGAGAAATTGCAGTGGTTGAAAATTAGAAACCACTTCATACCCGTTGGCTTTGAAAGTCGGTTCTTTTGCGGTAGTGGCATAATCACCAAGTCTTACTTTACCTGTTATGGCGCGAGTACCAAAAATGACTGCATATTTTGTTCCTTTAAGCACGTGCGCGCCTGCCATGTTGGGTTGGTCGCTGGTGATGCTAAAACTTCTCGAGCTATTGATGATTTCAGTACCCACAAAGAAATTTTTTCCGTTGGGTCTCCACTGTGAAAATGCACGGGTTGCAGCAAGAAGAGCGAGTGATAAGATAGCAATGGCACGAACCAGGAACAAGATGTGTGAATTAGAATTGAATTGCGTTTTCATATTTTTAATGTTTATTTTTTTTGGTTTAGTAAATGGTTTTGATATCGATGATGACATCGTGGGGTGCTGCAATGTGGCCACCGAAGTAAGGCCAGAGTTTGTAGTAAAGACCAGCGTTGCAGGTACCTCCTCTCTTAATAGCAACCGATGGCTCATTGTTTAAAGTGAATACATAGGCATCGTTGTTGCGTTCAATTTGATAATGATTGTACTCGTTGAGTTGAACTACGCCTACAAATTGCTCCATACGGGTGCCGTTCACATAACAATACGCGTAGATTTCTAACTGATTATTGAACCATTGCCAGGCAAAGCGAGCGCTGTTTTCGTGAACCATTGAGTTGCAATCGCAGAAGCCCATCAGTTTGTTCTTGTCGCTTTGCAATGAGTTATCTCCCAAATTATAAATGGCGCTCTCGTTAAAGCGCGCATCAAAAGCCAAGGTGTTACTCTGCAATGATTCGGATACTTTAGGAGATGCATAATGCTCTCCTTTTCTGACCAGAAATTGACGAGTCGGATCAACTGCAGGTTCGCAGCCCAAGAGAATGAAGGCGATTGCAATAGCAGCGATGTAAATGGCCACTACTACTTTAACGATGGGGTGATTTGGAAATCGTCCCTCTATTCGATATACGGTTTTAAAATAATTCAGTGTCATGGTAATGAATATTTAAAGTTTGATATTGATACGCAGTGCTGTTGAAGGGCTCTGCATACGAATGCTACTCAGTAAGGATAAGCTGACGCTTTTGGTCACCGCAAGTCTTGTTTCAAAGCCCGGAGCGATCACAAAGAAATTAGTGTTTACAAAGCCAGCACGTACATTGAGAAAGAAATGGATCTTTCCAGATTTTATCAGGGGCGCATTCAATGAAGCACCATAAAATGGATAATAGGATTGCCCACCTTCACTGCGCTGAAGTGACTTTAGATAGAAAACCCCAAAGCCCCATTGACTTTTTGTTTCCAACAGTAGTTGCCCGCCATATTGATTTCCGGCTATCGTCTTCTCGATGATTGGAGATGCCAACACGTGCTGTGCTTTCGCAGCAACCGCCATCATCGACAGTGTAAACAGGAGGTGTAAAAACTTTTTCATGCGGCTAAATGGTTAGGCATTGAAATCTGAAATAAAGTGCCGGTGTTTTCCGTGGAGAATACAGAGATGGAGGCTTTCAAGCGGTCGATGAGTCCTTTGACTAAAAACAATCCGAGGCCATTGCCCTTGGATTTCTCTGAAGCGCGATGAAAGGGTTCGAATAAATTGAGCTGGTCTTTTTCTGGAATGCCAATGCCATTGTCAGAAACTTCTACTTTAATGCTATCCAGCTGCACACCTACTTTTACATTTATTCTTTTCGAAGACGATTCTTGGTTTGCAAAGCGGATGGCATTACAAATCAGGTTTTTCAAGATGACATAATTGGAATACTCATCCGCCACCCATTTGTGTGTTTGCAAAACTTTTGTGGTGACCGAAATTTTATTCTGATCAATTTCCATTGCATACTCTTCCAACACGCGGTCTACTAATTCTTCTGCTTCAATCTCATTGTACTCCAGTTGGCGTTGCTGGTTGATGGTGTACTCTTCCAGTGTGTGGATCATCTCCATCAAATTATTTGTGCTCTGCTGAATCATTTGAAGGCATTGATTCACTTCGGTTGGGTTGGTGCAGTATTCTGCAATCATCACAAGACCTTCGATCGAGGAGAGTGGGTTTTTCAAGTTGTGCGAACAGCTTCTGATAAAATGGTTGATGATACTTTTAGCCTGGCTTAATTCGTTGCTCACTGTTTCTTTTGCTAAAGCTTCCATGATATGTTTTCTTATTTTATGATTCCGAAATTGATACCGAGTGTGATGGACGTTGGATTTTGCGTCACCGTTTTGTTAAAGGCAGCGGTGTTTGCTCTGGAGGAGATCAACAGTCCATAATTCATTTCTGCAAACAGGTGAACGAACATTCGATTAGAGCTTTCCAGTTGATACTCAACACCCACCCCAGCATTCATTTGATTGTATTGAGAAACGTTTAACAAGGGTTGGTCGGTAGAACTGTAGTTGCTGTTGGTGGGTGCACCGTTTTCGCCCGCGAGATAGTTTCCGTAAAACTTGGTGCTCTGATGAGCTAAGCCAAGGTTGAAATAAGGCTCGAGTGTGTGATACTTAATCTCCTTAAGTCGTAGAATATAGATGCTGCTGGCCAATGAACATTGCCACATCTGCATATCGTAAGGAACGGAAGCATCTGAATAGTAAAGACCGGCATTCGCTTTTAGTTTTAGTAATTGCGTGCCCAAAACACCACCGAGGTTAGTACCCGTATAACTTACCCTCAAGCCATTCAGCGCTTCAATTCTACTTTTTAATGTATTCTGAGGAAACGCGAGAGAAAGAGAGCCACCGACATAAACAGGCATTCTCTTGGCCTTCAGTCTGCGCACGCTGTCTTCCCATCGCTGAATTTTCAGTGTAAATTTTTGGTCAATTGCTTGACGCGAGGATTGGGCCTTTAACGAACCGAAAGCGAAGACCATAAGTATGGCCAAAAGCCCTGCCCCAGCGCTATTTG
>DPLR01000435.1 GCA_003541895.1 Cytophagales bacterium
AAAGATTCCAGTTTAGTAAACGTTAATGCTTTATCGTGTTTAGTATCTAAACATCGAAGACTTCTGTATATTCAGAACTACTTCAGTGTTGCTAACTACAGAATGTAAACAAGTTTAAATATTATGCCAAGAACTGATTTCAACGAATTATTAGAAGCAGGAGTTCACTTTGGACACCTAAGAAGGAAGTGGAACCCTCATATGGCGCCATATATTTTTATGGAGCGAAATGGGATTCACATCATCGATCTGCACAAAACTGTTGTTAAGCTTGATGACGCATGTGCTGCAATGAAACAGATTGCTAAATCAGGTAGAAAAATTCTATTTGTTGCAACAAAAAAGCAAGCAAAGGATATTGTTGCCGATCGTGTTAAGGAGGTTAATATGCCTTTCGTTACTGAGCGTTGGCCAGGTGGGATGCTAACCAATTTTCCAACCATTCGTAAGGCGGTGAAGAAAATGTCATCAATTGATAAAATGGCGACTGATGGCACATTTGATAATATGTCGAAACGCGAAAAGCTGCAAATAACGCGTCAGCGGGCAAAACTTGAAAAGAACCTCGGGAGTATAGCGGATCTGACCCGTTTGCCGGCGGCCATGTTCATTGTGGACATAACCAAGGAACACATTGCCCTGCGTGAAGCCCGACGACTTAACATCCCTATTTTTGCCATGGTAGATACCAATTCGGATCCCAAACTGGTCGATTTTCCGATCCCTGCCAATGATGATGCATCCAAATCCATTTTGTTAATTGTTGATGTGATTGCAGGGGCTATCCAGGAAGGGCTGGAAGAACGAAAAGTGGAACGCGAAAAGGAAATGGCCGTACCCGAAAAGAAAGGAAAGAAAGAACCTGGAGAGGAAGAACCGGAGGAGGAAGAAGTGGACAAGGTTGAATCAAAGACGAAATCACTGGCCGGCAAAAAGCCCATTCCCATGAAATCAGCGGCAAAAAAGGTCGCTAAAATTGAAATAGAACTTGACGAAGAGGAAGTCGAATAATAATTTTTTTACACCAAATTATGGCAGTAACTGCAGCTGATGTCAGCAAACTGAGGAAAATGACCGGGGCCGGTATGATGGATTGTAAAAAAGCATTGACCGAAGCCGAAGGCGACTTCGAAAAAGCCATTGAAATTTTGAGAAAGAAAGGCCAGAAAGTTTCTGCCAGCCGCTCTGATAAAGATGCTAAAGAAGGATCGGTGTTTATCAAGACTTCAGACGATAAAAAAGAAGCTGTTTTGATCGCCTTAAACTGTGAAACCGACTTCGTAGCAAAGAATGAAGAATTTCAATCACTTGGCAAGCTGATTGCTGAAACTGCCTTCAATAAAAAATCAGCAGACAAAGATGCCTTGTTGAGCGAGAAAGTAGACAACCTCACCATCAATGAAAAGATTACTGAGCTGGTAGGTAAGATTGGCGAGAAATTGGAAATCAGTGCGTTCGTTCACATGAAAGGCGAAGCCATCGTTCCATACATTCATGCCGGTAGCAAACTTGGTGTTCTCGTTTCGTTGAAGGGCGTAAACGGAAAAGATGTAACCGATGCCGGAAAGGATGTGGGCATGCAGATCGCGGCAATGAACCCTGTAGCCGTTGATGAAACTGCCGTTGATAAATCTGTTATCGAAAAAGAATTAGAGATCGCGAAGGCACAAATTTTAGCGGAAGGCAAACCTGCCAACATGGTAGAAAAAATAGCACAAGGCAAGCTTCAGAAGTTTTTTAAAGAAAGCACATTGGTTCACCAGACTTTTGTGAAAGACAATTCAAAAACAGTTGCACAATACTTAGATAGCGTTTCAAAAGGATTAGCCGTTGCTGAATTCAAGAGAGTAGCAATTGGATAATCATCCTTAGATTTAAAACTTAGAAAGCCATTTAAAATAAATGGCTTTTTTTGTTTCATAACCACTATACATGATTGCCTCCAGAAATATCTAGTTCAATTTAAAAACATTGACTTGATAGAAAAATTCGGTACTTGTTTAAAGCAAGGCATAAAATATCTCACTGGTTTTTCTTGATATTAGCTTGATTCAGGAGCATCGAAGCAGCCAAATTATAGTTTTAACAATTATTCTAATTATTATCTTTGCAACCGTTTTCGGATCGGGATTTTACGGATTTACCAAGAATCTCAACTCGAAAAAAAATCGTAAAATCGTAAATCAAAAATCGTAATTCGAACATGGCTTACATTGAACCGGCTCCCCTCCTCGACAAAGAGAATCCTTTTGAAGCAATGATGTCGCGCTTCCGCACAGCTTCTCAAATTCTAGGTTTAGAAGAAGAAGTTTACAACGTCCTCAAAAACCCAGCAAAGCAGGTGATTGTTTCTTTGCCGGTGACCATGGACGATGGTAGTATCAAGGTATTTGAAGGTTATAGAGTAATTCACTCAACTATTCTTGGCCCCTCAAAGGGAGGAATTCGTTTTGATCCACATGTTAATATTGATGAAGTTAAGGCTCTTGCGGCATGGATGACCTGGAAATGTGCCGTGGTTGATATTCCGTATGGTGGCGCCAAAGGCGGTGTTACTTGCAATCCTCGCGAAATGTCATCGGGAGAAATTGAACGTTTAATGCGCGCCTATACACAGGCCATGATGGATGTTTTTGGACCTGACCAAGATATACCAGCACCTGACATGGGAACTGGACCTCGTGAAATGGCATGGCTGATGGATCAATTCTCGCGCAACAAAGGCATGACAGTTTCCGCTGTTGTTACCGGTAAGCCTATTGTTATGGGTGGATCCCTTGGTAGAACAGAAGCAACTGGTCGGGGCGTTATGGTTTCTACTTTGGCTGCTATGGAAAAATTGAAAATCAATCCATACAAAGCTACCTGTGCAGTTCAAGGGTTTGGTAATGTCGGTTCATGGGCGGCCAGGCTTTTACATGAAAGAGGTTTAAAAGTACAGGCTATCAGTGATTTGAATGGTGCTTATTTCAACGAAGCAGGTGTAGATATTGAGGCAGCAGTAAAATACCGTGATTCAAACAAAGGATCGCTCGAAGGGTTTACCGGAGCTGAAAAGATTTCCGGCTCTGAAATTCTCACTTTACCAGTCGATGTTTTAGTTCCTGCCGCCACAGAGGATGTAATTACGGCAAGTAACGCTGGTAATATCAAAGCGAAATTGATTGTGGAAGGAGCCAACGGCCCAACTTCATCAAAAGCAGATAGCATTATCTATGAAAAAGGAATCAGCGTAGTTCCAGATATTTTGGCTAATGCCGGTGGGGTGACCGTTTCTTACTTTGAGTGGGTTCAAAACCGATTAGGTTACAAATGGACAGCTGACCGAGTAAATCGCAGAAGCGACCGGATTATGAAGGATGCTTTTGATAACGTTTATAAAACTGCCGTGGAATACAAAGTTTCTTTGCGCATTGCAGCTTATATGGTTGCCATCGATAAAGTAGCAAAGACATACAAGTTCAGAGGAGGATATTAATTCAAAGTTCAAGATTCGAGGTTCAAGATTAATCTTGAATGACTAATTTTGAATCTTGAATTTTAAATTTAGAACCAAAAATGACCATTCACAAAGAAGGCCGTACTTTATTATTCATTTTACTTGTTGTTTTAGTCGGCATCATCTGGGCTGCTGATTTCTTCTTCCCTCAAGTTCTGGTTGTTCGCAACATCATTATTGGTGTGGCGGTTATTTTTTATTTGCTCATCCTACAGTTTTTCAGGATTCCAATTTTTGAAATCCAGAGAAACGACAAGCATGTACTTGCACCCGCTGATGGCAAAGTGGTGGTTGTAGAAGATACCGAAGAAACAGAATATTTGAAGTCGAGGTGCAAGCAGATTTCTATTTTCATGTCACCTGTAAATGTGCACGTAAACCGTATGCCTGTTGACGGAACTATCTCATATGCTAAATATCATCCCGGAAAATATTTGGTAGCATGGCATCCCAAGTCAAGTACAGAAAACGAACGTACTACCATTGCCGCCCGAATGAAAAATGGGAAAGAAATTCTCTTTCGGCAGATTGCGGGTGCTTTGGCTCGCAGAATAAAATATTATGTGAAAGAAGGCCAGCCATTGCAGCAAGGTGATGAGTTTGGATTCATCAAGTTTGGCTCGCGTGTAGACATTTTTCTGCCCCTAGATTCAAAAATAACAGTAGCTATTGGCGATGTTACCAAAGGCGGAAGAACAGTTATTGCTGAATTAGCTTAGTGTTTACTAAAAATTAATCCCATACTAACGCCTGTAATGACTCCCCAAAGGTGTAACTTTCGAAAGGCATTAATCATTACTCATGAATCTTAATCTCAAGTTTGCATCAGTCCAAAATGATTTTTTTGCAACGCTCAATCAGCGTGTAAATTCTTATTTCAAAAACAATAATATTGACCGGACGGCCAATGCTGAAATGTTGTTTAAAACATTTTTCATGTTTGCCCTTTACTTCACACCTTACTTTGTGTTGATCAGTGGAGTTGTTACTAACCTTTGGCTAATGTTTGGTCTTTGTTTAGTGATGGGATTGGGGGTTGCCGGTATCGGACTTTCAGTAATGCACGATGCCAACCACGGATCGTATTCAAATAAGCCTTGGGTAAATAATCTCTTAGGTTTCTCCTTGAATTTAGTTGGAGGGCATGCGATCAATTGGAAGATACAGCACAATGTTCTTCACCATACATACACCAATGTTCATGAAGTGGATGAAGACATCAGCCCGCGCGGGGTGCTCAGAATGGCTCCAGGCTCGCCTTGGAAACCCATGCACCGTTTTCAGCATTTGTATTCATGGTTTTTTTATGGAATGCTCACCTTAGTTTGGGTGTTCGCAAAAGATTTTACCCGACTTTTAAAATATGACAAAGAAGGACTGTTAAAAAAACAGAAGACCTCAGGGAAAGCAGAATGGATAAAAGTGATTATTTCAAAACTACTTTATTTCACTTATGTCTTTGTTGTGCCAATGGTTTTGTTGCCAGTAACATGGTGGCAAGTATTAATTGGTTTTATTGCGATGCAATATCTAGCGGGATTTATTCTTGCCATCATTTTTCAACCAGCCCATGTGATTGAAGGAACAGAATACCCTATGCCCAACGAACAAGGCAACCTAGAAAACACGTGGGCAATTCATCAATTGCATACCACCACTAATTTTGCCCACAACAATAAATTACTCTCTTGGTATGTAGGCGGACTCAACTATCAGGTTGAACATCATTTGTTTCCGAATGTGTGCCATGTTCACTACAAAAAAATTGCACCCATAGTTGAACAAACCGCAAAAGAGTTCGGCCTTCCTTACAAAACAAAAGAAACTTTTATTGACGCATTGGTGGCACATTCAAAAATGATGAAGGAATTGGGTGTTAAGCCCCAATTGAAATCTTCCGTTCAATTAGCCTAAAATTATTTTTGTTGCCTGAGCAAGATTGCCAACAGCATAATCGGCCATCTCATTTTTATCAATTTCATTTCCAATTTGAATCGTTTTGATGCCGAGTTTTCTGGCGGGCACAATGTCACGGCCTTTGTCACCAATCATCCACGATTGAGTTACGTCTATTTTAAACTTGGCTATGGCCTTTTCAAACATTAATGAATTTGGTTTTCGCGAAAGCGAGGCTGACACGGAAGGGTGATCAGGCGAAAAATAAAAATGATCAATCAAATGCCCACTTTGCTCTTGAAAAAAACGATGGCACTCTTCCATCTGTTCGCGCGTATAAATTCCTTGGGCGATACCGGATTGATTAGTGACCACCACTAAAAGGAAACCGCGCAACTTCAGTTGTTGCAATGAAGAAATAACGCCATCCATGATTTTGAATTCACTCACCCGATACGTGTAATTAGGGTTATCCTCATTGATCACACCATCGCGATCTAAAAAAACGCATGCATTCATTGATTAACTAATCGGTTAGGTTTAAAAACTAATTCATAAAAGGAAACAAAATAAATAGCAATGCAGGGGATTGCTTTTATTGACCAAGGTTCGAATAAATTCTCTTGAATAAAATTCGGAAAAACATCAGTCGTTGAAAGTGATGTGAATATGAATGCAAAGAGTGCAAGGGAATTTTTCAATCGCTGATCCAGCGAAGAAGCAGTATACCATATACCAACGCCAACCAATGCAATAATAAATGTGGGTGATTCAACTTTGTGATTGAATACAACCATCCAAAGTAAAATCATGGCCAGCATCATCAACCTAAATTTGGCGTCCTGATAGAATCTTATTTTTGATAATGGAATTAAGAATGCAATTAATCCTGCTACTAAAATCCAATTCTGTTTTAAAGATATGCCCGTCCAAGCTTTAACAACACCCACCAATGAAAGGTAATTGGGCACATAATCACTTTGCAACAATGACCACCAGTTGAAATAACATTCCTTCAATTGATCTACGCTAACCACAAGCAAAGGAAGTATTGCCAAAAGTAAAATCGAGAGTGCAGAATAGCCAATCATCTTCCAACGACTTCGATAAAGTAAGCACAAGGCAAACGCAAAAACACCAAACAATTTGATGTATACCGTTAATGCAATACAGAGACAAGCCCAAAAAAATCTTTCCCTTTCCATCAAAGCCATGGCTAGAACAATCAGGCCCGCAATGAGAGCGTTACTCTGTGAGTTCTGTAAACTAGTGAACAACTCAACCGCTGTTAATAGAAAAACAATGTTCTTCTCTGAAGTTTTAAGGTTAAGCATTTTAACTCCGAAGAATAACGCAATTGCATTCAATACATTCCAGAGCAATAATCCAGCTCCATCGGGCAGCCAGGCAAGGAGGCCAAATACCAAAGCAAACGTGGGGCTGTATTTGTACAAATCATAATGTTCTTGAGGGTAATGGATGTACAAATTCGATCCCGCCAACAAATGATAAAAAGACTGCTTAAAAATTAGATAGTTGTTGTAATGGGTGTATATACCATCGCTGCCTTCAAATTGCTTTGTTCCACCAGCATATTCTTGAAGTGTAGCAACCAGTGCTGCAATGACATAAACGAGTAAGAAAAGCCACGGTTTATTCAGAAAAAAATCTTTTAGTCTTTTGTACATTCGTAATTCGGCAAAATGATACTTTAGCTTTTTAAATTCCATTTCTGTGAGCAATGCCCTTGTGATTATACCGACCTACAATGAAAAGGAAAACATCGTCCAGATCATTAAGGCAGTAATGGAGCAGCCCAAAGACTTTCACGTACTCATCATTGACGACAATTCGCCCGATGGCACTGCTGAGCTCGTAAAAGGTTTGCAAAATACTTACAATACAGGCACAGAAACAAAATTGCATTTAATTCAACGTTCAGGAAAATTAGGTTTGGGCACTGCTTACATTGAAGGTTTCCGTTTTGCCCTCGCAAAAAAATACGATTACATTCTGGAAATGGATGCCGATTTCTCGCACGACCCACGCGACCTTCAGCGCTTGTATTTCGCTTGCTCTGAAAAAGGAAATGATTTGGCCGTTGGCTCGCGCTATTCCTCTGGAGTAAACGTGGTTAACTGGCCGATGAAGCGAGTGCTGCTTTCTTATTTTGCCAGCCGCTATGTTCGTTTCATTACGGGCATTCCGTTGCACGATACTACCGCAGGGTTTGTGTGTTACAGACGCGCTGTACTCGAAAAAATTCCACTCGAAAAAGTAAAGTTTGTGGGATATGCGTTTCAAATCGAAATGAAATTCCTGACGTGGAAATACGGGTTCAAACTTACAGAAGTGCCTATCGTCTTCACCGACCGAACTCTAGGCCAATCCAAAATGTCAGTAGGAATTTTTAAGGAAGGGTTTTGGGGAGTGCTCCAAATGACGATCAGAAGTTGGTTCCGAAGTTTTAAGTAACTCTTTGATTGTGCCATTACAATTCTTAGATATTGTAAGAATAATTTCAATGCCTCGGTTCTATATATTATTTGTGCTTGTCATTGGCAGCTTGACCGCAAAGGCACAGGTAGCCAAGGAGAAAATTATTCGCGATAGCCTGGCTATTGTACAAAACGATCACGAGCGAATTGAATTGCTCATCAAGTTGGCCAAAATTGTGGGAACACGATCAACGGATTCAGCTATGCAAATTGGGATGAATGCCTCATTGATCGCAAAAAAAACGGAGAACGAAAAAGATCAAGC
>DPLR01000585.1 GCA_003541895.1 Cytophagales bacterium
ATTCAATTGATTTTTGTTAGAAGGATTGTTTTCATCGAAGGACTTGGGTTAGCTTTTTTTATTCTGATTTATTTTTTGTTTCACCGTTACCTCAAACTTTTCAAAGAGGTGGCAGGAGCAGTTTTGTATTCAGGCGGAGTGCTGCTCATTCCGTGGTCTGTGAAAACGGATGCCATTACTAATGCGCAATTAATTTTGATAGCTCAGTTTGCATTGACGGCCCTTATTAATCTTTTTCTTTTTTCGTGGTACGATCGGCAGCAAGACGAAAAAGACAATCATTCTTCTTTTGCTACCGTGATGGGCGAAAATGCCGCTAGGTATTCGTTAAAAATTTTGTTTTTAGTTCAGGCTGCGTTCGCGTTAGTTCAACTCATTTTAGATGGAACAAGTTCGTTGTTGCCCAATATCATTTTGGTAACAATGAATGGAATCCTCTTATTGATTTTCTATAAGCGCGAGTATTTCGAAAAAGCCGATCGATATCGGTTGGTAGGCGATGCTGTTTTTTTTCTGCCGTTGATTTATGTGTTGTCATGAAGCAAAACGATTTTGACAAAATCGCAGCTGTCTATGATTGGTTAGCTCGTTTCGTCTTTGGAAAGAACATCATCCATGCTCAAAAGTTTTTTTTGAATAAAATCTCTGATGGAGCAACTGTTTTAATTCTTGGCGGAGGAACGGGCGAGATTTTGGCAGAGATAGTCAAAAACAAAAATGGAATTCAGGTATGCTATGTGGAGTTATCGCCTGAAATGATTTCAATCGCAAAGAAGAAATTTGACTCAAATCATCAGATACAATTTATTGAGGGAACGGAGAACAATATTCCATCCGACAAAAAATTTGATGTTGTAATTACCAACTTCTACCTCGACTTATTTTCGAATCAATCGTTAAAGTTTGTCTTAGAGAAAATAAAAAAGTCAACAACTACCCAGGCGTTGTGGTTGGTTACTGATTTTGTGAATGATCGACTCTGGCATAGAGCGATGTTAAAAATGATGTATCTCTTTTTTAGAATCACTTGCAACATCGAGGCAACGAACTTGCCTAACTGGCGAAACGAGATGATTAAGTTGGGTGGAATAGAAATTGATTCGAAATTCTTTTACGGAAAATTTATTAAGTCGAGCGTGTTTCAGTTTTGATCTTCCTTTAGCTGCGTTTTCATTCCTTCTACAAATGCTCTTCTGCTGCGCGCTTCGTACACGTCTTTCTCGCCCAGCATCACTTGCGATTTATTTTCCGCCAATCGAAATGAAAAAGAGGCGAGTTCACCAGTCTGCGCGCAGATGGCGTGAACTTTAGTAACAAACTCTGCTACGGCCAAGAGGTTTGGCATCGGGCCAAAAGGTTTCCCTTCGTAATCCATGTCAAGGCCCGCCACGATTACGCGCTTGCCTTGGTTGGCCAGGGTATTGCAAACTTCAACAATGGTTTCGTCAAAAAACTGTGCTTCATCTATGCCTACCACATCGCAGTCGCCAGCTAGTAATAAAATATCTCCGGCAAAATTCACGGGAGTTGAACGAATCTCTCGCTCGCTGTGCGATACAATTTTTTCTTCGTGATAACGCTTGTCAAGGGCAGGCTTAAAAATTTCAACTTTCTGCTGAGCAATAACAGCGCGATTTAACCTCCGGATGAGCTCTTCCGTTTTGCCCGAAAACATACAGCCACAGATCACTTCAATCCATCCTGTTTTTTCGCGTCCGCCCAAATGAGGTTCTATGAACATAATGCAAAGTAACAAAGTTAAAAGTGTAAAGTTTAAAGTTGAACAAGCTGAACTTTAAACTTTTAACCTTCAACTTTAAACTTTTCATTGTTTATCTTTACCCATTCGCTTTTTGTTATGGAAGAGAAAATTAGCCACAAAGCCATTGATCAGTACGCCAATTTTTTTACTTCCAAGCTGGCCGATAAATTCTTTCAGCAACAGGATAAGATTAACGGCAAAGAAATTTTGTCGCTGTGCGAAGTAAAGCAGGTGAATCTTTTTGTGGTAAAGGAATTGATGCGCCTTTGGAATCAGGAAAGCGAAAAGTGGCGGAGTCCTTATTTCAATTATGAGGCTACCGAGGTGCTGGATTTCGTGGCCCAGTTCAAAATAGTTCTCTCCAATAACATTCTCATTGCCAAGAAAGATTTTCTACCACTATTGAAAACAGCGGTTGCTCAAACCCTTTTTGTTATTCTTTCACCTTATGATTTTTACGCGAACCTGCTTGATCAGAAAAAGGGATTAGTTCGGGTTGATGAACTGAAAAATGAAAATCGTTATTTGAAGATCAACCAAAAGCCAATTGAAAAATTGGTAGAGAAATTGGAAGCACGCAAGGTGGATGAGATCATGGGCAATGAAGCTTTTGGTATGCTCGATCACATTTTGGAGGAAGTGAATTTTACGCCAGAAGATATTGATGGCTACCTCGCCACGTTTTCAAAAGTTCTTCCTTTGAAAATTGAATCATTGTTTGAAGCGAAGGAAACGAGAGAGGTGAAGGAAGTAAAACCAGAGTTGCCCAAGGAACAGCCGAAAGTGGCAGCTGCGGTTGAAGTAAAGAATGAAAAGAGCGAAGAAAAGAAAAAGGAATTTCGGATTAAAGATCACCTGACGATCAACCAGAAATTCATGTTCACCAAAATGCTTTTCTTTGGCGACTTTGAAATTTTTACAGAAGCCATTGAACGACTGGATAATTTAGATTCACTGGCGCAGGCTACGAAATACATCAACGATAATTATCCGTACTGGGACAGAGAGAGTGAAGAGTTTGAAGAGTTCATCACTGTGGTGCAAAGGAAGTTTTCTTAAGTCTATTCCAATAAAAAACCCGGCTCTCACCGGGTGTTTTAAAAACTTGAATTTTGAATCTTGAATCTTTATGATCCGCACGCCTCGCACGCATCTGGATTATCCAGTGAGCAGGCCATGTCGGCCATCTGTTTTTTCTTGGTTGTTTTTTTTTTTTTTTTTTTTGTATATGTTTTTTTTTTTTT
>DPLR01000299.1 GCA_003541895.1 Cytophagales bacterium
GAATAGTCACTCCACGGGTGTCAAGAATCTCGCGCACACGCGGAGGATGGGCCGGGTAAGCACCACCGCGGGAGTTGACTGAGCCTGCCCTGCCAGCACAAGCACCACAATCATAGGCGGCATAATGCGGATTATTTGTGCTCGTGGATCCATGACCAACGATATAAACGATTGGAGCAAAGTCTTTCACCAGTCCGGTGCTTTTAAGCAGCGCCTCCGTGCGATCAGTCATCTCTT
This sequence comes from Cytophagales bacterium, assembly GCA_003541895.1. GTDB lineage: Bacteria > Bacteroidota > Bacteroidia > Cytophagales > Cyclobacteriaceae > ELB16-189. Next base: position 238 of record DPLR01000299.1, read on the forward strand.
CAACAGTAAAACCGATTTGTAGACCATTCTCCTGGTCAGTTGGATTTTTATTTTCAATGGTGAGCGAGGCCGTGTGATCCATGTGTTTGAATGACGTGGCCGTAGCCGGACTCATCGAGGGCTTGAAAATATTGAGAAACAATTTGAAGGCCGACCAGAAGCCGAGTGTTTGTGAAATCAACCAACCCGTATAAAAACTATGCGAGTGTTTGGTGAAATGCACATCGCGTTCCAGTTCGCCTTTGCTTTCATATTCTTTGATCAAATGTTTTGGTGTAACAGGTGCAGGGCACACTTTCGTGTAGAATTTTCCGCCTTGAGGTTGGTAAAAAAATTCCATCGCAAAGAAGCCGGGCGTACCTAATGTTTCGCAGTCAGGATCGAATGATTCGATGTGCCTGCGCAATGAACATTCGCGGTCATCAATGCAGAAGAATGCCTGAAAGGAATTGTTTCGTGGTGCTCCTTCGGTGGGCTGCTCGCGAATTCCTTTTAAGACATGATCATAATAGGTCCACTCAAATGCCAGCTGCCACAGGGATAATACCTCATGAAGTTCTGTGAATTGAATGTCGGAGAAAAGTTCTTCCGGATGTTCGCTCATCATTTCATCCAGCGGCTTCCATCCTTCCCCTAGTTGATAGTCCAGCGCGTCTATTTCCAACAACAATTCAAACGCAATCAAATCCCGTAAGGAAATTTTTCGCGAATCCAGAAGTGTTATCGGATAATCCTCCACCACAGACACCATTCCGCTCCAGCCCTGATGGGCAAACTGCTGATCGAATAAATAATGTTCATAAAGGCTTTCATCCTTGCCTACCAACATCTTCAATAAGTCGCTGATCTTACAAGGCGAATTAAGCAAAAGTTGTTTCGCTCGCTTCGTGCGGAAGAAACTGGAGAAACTCTCTCGTTCCAACTCGCGAAGTGCATCGAGAAAAGTTAAGTTCTTCACGGGAAAATCCCAGATGGAAATACCCTGATCAAGATAGCTGCACAAAATGCGGAAGAGAATCGGGTGAACCATGGAATCCAAGTCGATATGGTAATCTCGCTTCCAGGCAGCGCGAAGTGTGCCAATGCGCGGAGGAGTGTGCTGCTCGTAGGCGGTACGAAGTAGTTTTTCTTTCCACTCGATCGGCTGATCACCCTTGTTTTGAGCAATGACTCTGTCTAAAATGGGTTCACTAATTTTTCCCGAACGAAAAAGATCGCGGAACATATCAATTCGCAAAGAGACCTTGTAGCCCAGAATCTGGGACGCATCACGAATGGCCGTCAGGAATTTTTTCTCCTGAAAGGCATGTAATGTGTTGTGATGAATGAAGTCCTTTAATGGAGCTTGCGCGGGCAAGTAGTGTTTCAGGTGCTGCAATGACCGTCCCTCTTCAAAACATCTCGTGGCTTGCTCCATCAATTCAATATTTTTTTGATGATCGCAATTTAATTCTTCTTCGCCAGAGAAGCCAACTAAGACAACTCCTTCAAGCGCTGATAGCTAATATCGAGGTGAGAAGTATGAAATATCGGCCGGCCATTTTCAATGACAATCACCTGAGGTGACTGGTGTGTTACGCCAAATTCATCGGCAATGAGATTAGATATGTCACGATACGAAAGGAGATCAAGATAGTAAGGCTTCATCGATTTCATTTCATCAGTGCTCCAATTCCGCTGTAACCGATCAAGTACTGTTCGACTTATTGAACAGCGCGTGCTGTGTTTAAAGATGACAATCTTCTGTGTAAACGACTCCTGTTTAATACTGTTGATTTGCTCGATATCTGTGAGATGACTCCAATGCATAGTGAAAGATTTTTGATCTCGAACGCCAACCCATCGAAATAAGTTCAGACCCAAAGCTATCCTATCTCCTATTTGCGCATGGCCTTCACAAAGCGGTTAACATCGTAATGGCCAATAACAGGCTGATCATGAAGCTTAAAATAATTAAGAGATAATTTCTACTACATGATATGATATTTGTCATATTCACATGAGTAGAATGATTGAATTTTTACGTAAAGGAAGTATTTTATCATTGCCTAGACATCAATTTAATGACACCTCTGAGTAAAGCTAAATGGATAACAACCGGTGTGGTTCTTGGAGCGGTATTCCCTCTAATGGCCGTGGCAGCACAATTGATCTACCTCAAGCAGCCGCCTTCATTTAACCACATCGTAGAATTATACCAACAAGGACCACTGCAGTGGATTATCTTATGTGCACCGGTAGTTCTTGGATTAATTTTCGGTTATATCCATCACGTCACTTCAAACCAACATCATTTAGTTCTTGTCGAGAAGAAGAAAAGTGATGATCTTCTTTTGCATCTTAGTCAATCGATTAAGCTCATTGAACAAGGGGATTTATCAAACACCAATTACAATTTCAACAATCAACAGCTAGAGAATACGTTTAGGTCACTGAACTCAAAACTTGCAAGTCAAAAAGAAGAAGACCGTAAAGCGAAATGGATTGCCGAAGGAAAAGCTAAGTTTGGCGACATTCTCAGGCTCTCCACCAACCTCACGGATTTATCGGATGTATTCTTAAAAAATCTGATTCACTACTTACATTTTAATCAAGGCTCTATTTTTATTCTCGACAAGTCAGAAAATGAATCAGGTGTACTTAGGCTGACCGCCTGCTATGCATATGAGAGAAAAAAATATTTAACCAAACATATCGCTATTGGTGAAGGGGTGGCAGGCCAATGCTTTTTAGAAAATGAAACCATCGTGCTCAAACAAGTTCCGCAAGACTACATCAAGATCACATCGGGTTTAGGAGATGCCAAACCAAATTTTGTTCTCGTTGTACCCATCAAGAATTATGAACACACGGAAGGTGTATTAGAGGTTGCCGGCTTTAAGCCGCTGGAAAATTTTCAGATTCAGTTTGTTGAAGAAATCTGTGAGGCTTTCTCGATCGTGATACGAAGCGTCAAGAGCAATGAAGAAACAAGGAAATTATTAACTGAAACACAAACCCAAACGGAGCAGTTGAAATTGCAAGAAGAAGAGCTGCGACAGAACATGGAAGAAATGCACGCAACGCAAGAGCAGCTTTCGCGGCAATTGGCTGAATCAAAGCTATTGCAAGAACGGGTGGAAAGGCGTGAGCGCGTAATGGCCTTGACCACCATTCTCTCAGAGACTGATCTTCGCGGTGTTATCACATACGTGAACGATAAATTCTGTGAAGTGGCAAAATACGATCATGCCGAACTCATGGGAAAGCCACACAATATTGTAAGGCATCCGGACATGC
>DPLR01000300.1 GCA_003541895.1 Cytophagales bacterium
GTGAAGAAAAACCATTTGAAGAATACGAAGAAGATATCGAACTTATTGACCTTAAAGAAGAACTTGGCGCTGATGTTTATGAAATTCTTATCAATCATAGATATGATACTGCAATTGAAGTATTAACAGCGGGACCAGTCAAACTTAAAGAGATAGAAGAGTTTGACGAAGCAAAAATTGAAGAGATTATAGAAATTATTAAATCTCAGTTTGAAGAAGAAGAATAGCCTAAGAAAAGGTAACCATTAAATGTCTGAAACAAAAGCTCCTAAAATAAGATTATATAAATACGCTGCAGAGATTAATCTTTCATCAGAAAATCTTATTGAATTTCTTAAAACAAAAGGACACGAGGTTAAGTCTCATCAATCAATTCTTTCAGAGGATATGATTAATGAGATTAATGCGCACTTTAAAAAAGATATTGAAAAAGCTGAACAGCACTATAAAAAAATAGCTGAATTCAATAAAAAGCGTGCAGATAAAGTTGATAAAGATATAAAGATCGAAGAAGAAGTACCTGCCGAAGTTGAAGAAAAAGAAATTGTAATAACTGATGTTACTGTAGAAGCTGAAATTGAAACTGAGGTTGAACCTGAAATACAGGAAGAGGCAAAAGTTGAAGAAACAACAGAAGTTGAAATACCAGTAGTTGAAGAAGTTGTTGCTGTTGAACCGGTTGAAGAAGTAAAACCCGTTGTTGCAAAAGTCCCTGAAAAATTTATTTCACCTAAGGACAGCGAAGCAAACAAAAAACGTGGTTTAAAAGTTGTAGGCAAAATAGATCTTGGTGAAGATAAAAAACAAAAACAGGCTGTTAAAAAAGTAACTCCTGCTGGTACCCAAGAAAAACCCGGCACAACAGAATCAACAAGTGATGCTGTTAAAAAGAAGAAAAGACCAAAAACCAAAAAGAAAACTACTACCGGTGAGGCTCCAGTTGAAGAACCAACAACGGTTAAAAAGAAAAAACGCGTAAAGAAATTTGAGATTGATGAAAAAGATGTAAAAGCAGCTATCAAACAAACTATGCTTAGTATGGATGATACTGTAACTACGAACAGGGCTGCATCAAGAAAAAAGAAAAGACGGGAAAGAGAAGCCGAAGAAGAAAGATTACAGGAACTTAAAACCTTAGATTCAAAAGTAATTCGTGTTAACGAATTTATTGCAGTTAGCGAACTTGCAAATCTTATGGAAGTGCCTGTTGGTGATGTTATTTCAAAGTGTATCGGGCTTGGATTAATGGTTTCTATCAACCAGAGACTTGATGTAGAAAACATTACTCTTGTTGCTGACGAATTTGGTTTTGAGGTTGAATTCCAAAAAGAATATACTGCGGAAGTACTTGAAGATATTGAAGATGATGAAGAAGATTTACAACCAAGACCACCCGTTGTTACAATTATGGGTCACGTTGATCATGGTAAAACATCGTTACTCGATTATATCCGTAAAACAAAAGTTGTTGCTTCAGAGGCAGGAGGAATTACTCAGCACATTGGCGCATATGATGTTACCACATCCAGCGGACAAAAAATTGCATTTCTTGATACGCCTGGTCACGAAGCGTTTACTGCCATGCGTGCACGCGGTGCGAAATTGACCGACATCGCCATCATTGTTGTGGCGGCTGATGACGATGTGATGCCACAAACAAAAGAAGCGATCAATCATGCACAGGTTGCAGGTGTGCCTTTAGTTTTTGCAATCAATAAAATTGACAAGCCGGGTGCTAATCCTGAAAAAGTAAAAGAATCACTTTCTAAAATGAACATCCTCGTTGAAGACTGGGGAGGTAAATATCAGTGCCAGGCAATCTCTGCAAAAACAGGCGTGGGCATTGATGAACTTTTAGAAAAAGTTTTATTGGAAGCCGAGATTTTAAATCTGAAAGCCAACCCTAACAAGTCGGCAGTCGGTTCAATAATTGAAGCTGAATTAGATAAAGGCCGTGGTTATGTTTCTACGTTGATGGTGCAAGCCGGAACGTTGAAGGTTGGAGACATCATGGTAGCAGGTTCAAATCATGGTCGTGTAAAGGCTATGTTTGATGACACTGGTAATAAAGTGAGTGAGGCGGGTCCTTCAACACCGGTGCAAGTGCTGGGTCTTGACGGAGCGCCACAAGCGGGTGAGAAGTTTCAGGTTTTTGAAACCGATCGCGAAGCACGCGAAGTGGCAAACAAACGCAGCCAGATTTTACGTGAGCAGAACATCCGCACGAAGAAACACATTACACTTGATGAAATCGGAAGGCGATTAGCGATCGGTTCGTTCAAGCAATTGAATGTGATTGTAAAAGGCGATGTGGATGGATCAGTAGAAGCGCTATCGGATTCGTTGTTGAAGCTTTCAACTCCAAAAGTAGCTGTGAGCATCATTCATAAAGCCGTGGGTCAGATTTCTGAATCAGATGTATTGTTGGCTTCAGCTTCTGATGCTATCATTCTTGGTTTTCAGGTTCGTCCTTCAGCATCGGCACGCAAACTTGCCGATACGGAAGAAATTGAAATCCGTCATTATTCGATCATTTACGATGCGATCAATGATGTGAAGGCCGCCATGGAAGGTATGCTCGACAAGGAAATGGAAGAAGTAATTGTTGGTAATGCCGAAGTGCGCAACATATTTAAAATATCAAAGGTTGGTACTATTGCCGGTTGTATGGTTACTGATGGTCTTGTGAAACGCAGTAATGCAATTCGTCTCATTCGCGATGGTATCGTGGTATATTCCGGCAAGCTTGGTTCACTCAAACGCATGAAAGACGATGCCAGCGAAGTGCGCTCTGGTTTTGATTGCGGTATCGGTATTGACGGATTTAATGACATCAATGTTGGCGATGTGATTGAAAGCTACGAAATGCGCGAAGTGAAGAAATCGCTGTAATATTTTACAAAGTGAATTTGAATGAAATGCAGACTTCGGTCTGCATTTTTTATTTGCATCAAATCAAGTTGAAATATTTTATGAAAGCATAAATACCGAGCGTAAGCAAAACCGAGCCGGGAATAATTTTTATCCATTTGCTTCCTTGAACATACGGAGCCAGCCGCTCGGCAAATTTGATCAGCGATAGTAGTAGAGCGAGAGCACCAACCGAAGTTCCAAAAACGTAACTGTGTAACAACCCCACCGATGAGAGATTGATCCAGCCTTGTGCTTTGAGATAAGCCGTAAAGCCCATCCAATAAGGAATTGCCATAGGGTTAAGTACACTCAAAGCCAGGCCTCTTCGAAATCCGCTTTCGCTGAATTTTTTAGCAAAACCACTCGATGATTTTTTGGAGGGAAGAAGATTTAAAATACCAATGGTGGTCATTACGATGGCGGCAATGAGTTGAAAGTTTTCAATGATCATAGGCGAAGTGGAGAGCCAGTATTCAAACTGAACGCCAATCCATGCATATGGATATTCTATAATCGCCACAGCTAAGGCAAAGCGTGCAGCAATGGAAATTTTTTTCTCAAGTGCTAGTTGTAAAATCGAAATGTTTAATGTGCCGGGTGGAATTGACCCGATGAAACTGAAGAAAAAGCCAAGCGCAAAAACGTAGAGATGATACATTTGAATATTACAATGAAGTCAACTGAAATTTGAAAATGTATTGCGTTTGAAGGTAATAAATTTTAAACCGCTAAACGGTGACAAAGATTATTTTAACAAAGCAAATTTTTTATAGATCGCCCGCCCTTCTTGAAAGGAAATGTATTTCACGCCTTGCTCGTTATTCTCTTTGCTGACTCGGTATAAATTTTTCCAGTGACGGATTAAATCGATTACTCCCTTCCAAAGCGATGCGTTGGGATGGTAAATGTGCGATGGCTCTGCACCACATCCGTTGAGTTCCACGATTTTTACTTTCCCATTTTCAAGATCTTCAATGGAAGCACAACGCAAATCATATCTGCCAAAATAAAATCCTTTCGTCTTTTTGCTAATCTGATCAAATGAATTTGAGAGCTTTGGCGTGATGAGATGATTCGCATTGATGAACATTGTGCCTAGGCAATGATTTCCGATCGAAACCAATTCTATTCTTTGACCGATTGGAATAATTTCTTCCAGCTTATCAAAGTATTTTTCCTTTAAAGTTTTCCATTGCAATCTCGCCCTGTCTTTCCCAAGAATTAGTTGCCTAAGATTTTTTTTGCCATCACCTTCTACAAAAAGGAATTCTTTTGCTGTAATCGAATTAACAAAACCATTTTCTTCCTTGGGAAACCGAATGTAAAAAACACCAAACTCTAATGGCAAATCAACTAACTCTTGAATAATGAAATCGATTTTAATTTCTGAAAGATATTCTTGCGCTTCTTTCTCATTATGAATTTTTCTGACCATCCAACCACGCTCGCCTAAATCGGGTTTGAAGATGAGTGGCAATGAAAGGTAAGCATCATTTATTTTTTTAAGTACATCTTCAATTGTATTTGGAATCCGGATCAAAATTGTTTTGGGCTTAACTTCTTCGGGCAAAAGCGAAAGCACATCGTGCTTTGATTCGCCAAGCATGCCACCCGTTAAGATGCCGGGGTTTGAAGCTGAGAAATAAAAAATGGACCATTCTTTCAATGAATACCAAAGCCACATGAAAACCAATGGCAATTGAATAACGCCAAAAGGCCAATACTCCCAATGGAAAAGCTTGGTAAAAAAATTACGGATGGTAATGTTCATTCTGCTTTACCTGCCTCTGCAAAATTCTCCTGCCGATAGCGGATAGTTGAAGAAGCAACACCAAATTCAGCAGGAAGATTAACGTGAGCAGCCACTTCTCTGATTCCGATTTTCATAATGGCCATGTGATGAACAGCATGTTCAATATTGTATGTAAGCTCGCGGAAATAATTCGTTTGAACGTTCACGTTTTCACTGGAAGAAAGATCGTAACCAACCTCTAACAATAAAGGCTTGTCAGTTTTTTGTTGGGCAATGAACGAGTGAATTCGATTGATCAATTCAAGTGCAAGCTCCTTATCGCTTTCGATCATTTTATCATGCGAGCGGTTGTCATAATTGATAATGCCTTTTGGATAACCTTGCTCAAGGCAAACAAAGAACTCTAACGTGTGACGGAGATGTTGACCAACCGATGAGCCGCTCAATGTTTTTGAAGGCTTCACAAATTGTTCATCTGTTAATTGACGAACCGAATCACTCAGTTGATTTAAAATGGATAGACAGGCAGTAATCAGTTGGTTCATGAAATTTCAAATTATAAATTTTACGATTGCCGATCAAGGCAAAATTTTTTTCCAGTTTTGGTCGGCTTTAGATTTCAGCGCTTTCTCATTTTTATTCCAATCTTTTAAAGTGTTGTTGCCCCAAAAGTTGTAGAATAGATAAAGTTTACCATCCACAATTTTATAGGTTTCTGGATCGATTTTTACTCTCTCTCCGGTTTCGCCCATGGCAAAAGCACACCAGCCTCCGTAAGCAGGCTCGTATTTTTCTGGACTGGTTTTGAATTTGTTTAAATTATTTGCGGAGTGGAATAAATAAGTAATCCCTTTCAGTGTAAACGAAATTGTTGATTCTCCTTCGATGGGCGTTCCTTCAAAATAACTAACAGGATCATATCCTTCGATGGCAATATTTTTTTTGACATTGAAGTTCTTCTTGCGCACGTCATCGGCTTGTGCGAAGGTTAGTTGCCCTAAGGAAAGCAACACCAAAACAGCCATTACTTTTTTCATAAAGCTTAGATACGTAAAGAATGCAAAGGTCGGTTCAATAATGGTATCGAAATGTCGTGAGGTTTACAAAAGCTTGATTGCGGTATTTTATTCAATTTGGTTTTGAATCACCTCCCAAACCAGTTCAGGTTCATAACCTTTGCCAATGGCATAATTGGCTAGTTTACTTTTGAGTTTGAAAATGTTTGTTTCATCAATCTGATCTGCTTTTTTGGCGATCAAATTTGAAAGAGTTTTCTTGTATTCGGATGAGTCAATTTCGGCCAGACCTTTAGCAATACACCGCTGAGTTAATTGCAACATTTCAAGTTCGCGTTGGATCTTTAGTTTGCCCCATTTCAACATCCGGAATTTTCCACCGGCAAATGTTTTGGCAAAGCGCTCTTCGTTCAAGAAGCTTTCGGTTATTAATCGCGCCAGAATTTCATCGACCTCGGAGGATCGCAATCCATACTCGAATAATTTTTTCCTTACTTCATAATGTGATCGCTCCTGATAGGCGCAATAGCGATAGATTTTTGCGAGAGCATCATTGGTGTTCCCGGTCTCCAGTTTTCTTTTACCAGTTGGTTTCTTCATTTACCACTAAAATTACTGGGACTGGCACCCGGTACCCGATTATTATTTCACCAAGCCCTTGTTCCTTAAAATGCTCGCCACAAATTTTCGCTCGTTGTCGGTATTGAAAATTTTGAATGGCAGGTAAACCATCTGAGCTTTGTTAACGAAGAGAACGAAATAATCTTTGCCCACTTTGGCGCGCTTGAATTGATCCCATTTCATGGGCATACCTTCGCGTGGATTGATTTTTAAAACCAATTGATGGCTGC
>DPLR01000628.1 GCA_003541895.1 Cytophagales bacterium
TTTGTAGCCTTCCAGACCAATCGCTTCGCCTCCGCCCTAAATCCATTTCAGGTTTGATGCAATCATAAATCCACACGTAATGAACAACGCAATGCCCATGGTCAAGCGAACTTTGCGCTCCGAAAATTTAGCCACTACGCCCGCGCCTAAAAGTGCACCAAGAGCAGAAGACACCAGCATCAACAAAAGTGTAAGTGGTTCAACTTGTACGATCTGCACAAAAATGATTGCCTGCACAATGGTTGGAATAGCATTGGCCACATTCAGTGTACCCGGTATCAACCGATCGGGAGATTGCTTGGTGAACTTGAGCAAAGCGGTTTCAATTGCAAAAGAACCTATGCCAAGTGTATCAAAGAAATTAGCCACAAATCCAATCAAGCCAGTCTTGGTCCAGCTGTTGTCTTCCAATTGGTTTTTGTGTTTCTGATAATCCCGCCATAAAATAAAAGATAGCCACACGCCAAGGCAAACCAGAACAATCCAAATAGTTAAAGTCATATTCAAATCTTTAGAGGCCACAAAATACTATAATGTTGGTATATTTGATATGCCCACCTTGTAAACGAAAATGAGTATGAGCTACCCAAGTATATTTAATGACGTGATAGGACCGGTAATGAGAGGCCCGTCAAGCTCGCATTGTGCTGCTTCATTGCGGATCGGAAGATTGTGTCGCGACTTAATGGATGGAACAATTCGCGAAGCGCTAATTGAATTTGATCCGAATGGTTCTTTAGCCACCACGCACAAAGGTCAAGGTTCTGACATGGGTTTATTCTCTGGCTTTTTAGGATGGGAAGCTTATGATGAGCGACTACCCGATTACTTGCAAGCGATCGATGCCGCTGGTATAAAAATTACAATTGACATTCATCCGATTGGGGCAACCCATCCCAACACGTATCAGCTGACGATTAAGAACGATCGTGAAACGCATACAATGATTGCGCTTTCTACCGGAGGTGGCATGATACAAGTGATTTCGATTGATGGCGCAACCGTAAACATGGCAGGCGATTATATTGAAACCCTGATCTATGTTACATCGGCCGACCGTGTTGTTGAATTTCTGAAAAGCTCTATTGCCTATGATTACATCGAAGTTCATCAAGGCGATTCGCTTTTTATTGAAGTGAAGTCGGATCGGTTTGTAGAGGATAGCATCGAAAAAGAATTATTGAATTTTGAGGAAGTGCTCTCCATTAAAAAACTAAATCCTGTACTGCCTGTGATGGCGCGAAAAGGGCTCACTGTTCCCTTCATTACCTGCGAAGAAATGCTCAAGTACAACGAAGGAAAAAATCTTTCGCTGTGGGAGCTGGCCGTTCATTATGAAGCACAACGCGGAAACATTTCTCATCAGGAAGTTTTTGAGAAGATGCGCAGCATCGTGAACATCATGGAGAACGCCATCGACTTAGGATTAAAAGGCACTTCGTACAAAGACAGAATCCTCGGGCCGCAGTCGGTTAATTTCAAAAAGAAGTTTGATGAAGGCGCGTTAGTAGAAGGCGATGTGATTAACCGCGTAGTGATGTACACTTCCGCCATGATGGAAGTAAAAAGTTCAATGGGCGTAATTGTAGCTGCACCAACGGCAGGTTCGTGTGGAGCATTGCCCGGAGCATTGATCGGAACAACACGTGCTTTAAAAATTTCAGAAGACGAATTAGTTAAGGCAATGCTAGCAGCAGGAATGATCGGAGTGTTCATTGCAGCTCACGCCACTTTTGCCGCAGAAGTTGGCGGATGCATGGCCGAATGTGGTTCAGGTTCCGGGATGGCAGCAGCTGGAATTGTAGTATTGAAAAATGGAACACTTGAACAATCACTTGCCGCTGCATCTATCACACTTCAAGCTTCATTGGGAATGATTTGCGATATGATTGCCGATCGCGTGGAAGCTCCGTGCCTCAATCGAAATGTGATGGCTGCTACTACGGCTATCTCTTGCGCCAACATGGCACTAGCTGATTACAATCACCTCATTCCATTAGACGAAGTAATCGAAACCATGAAGCGCGTTGGAGATGCTATTCCCAATACACTTCGCTGCACAGGCCTTGGTGGTTTGGCTATCACCAAGACCGCTAAAAAAATTGAAGCCATGCTCGGCAATCAAGAACCTGTGCAAGAAAAAAAGTTTTTCAAAGTCTGTTAATGGTTGCACTTGATTCATTCAAGTGATCGGCATATCGAAAAAAATTAATCTCAACTTACCAATGAAACTGTCTTCATCTATTCGAATATTTTTTTACTTGACGCTTGTGCTTTCAGGCTCTCTCTACGCGCAATCACCGTCCAGTTTTATGTGGTACACAAAACCGGCAGGCAAATGGGAAGAAGCACTGCCTCTAGGTAACGGAAGACTTGGCGCAATGATTTATGGAAATGCAAAAGAGGAAGTTGTTCAATTGAATGAAGACACATACTGGACGGGCGGCCCGTATTCAACAGTGGTGAAAGGTGGCCACGAGAAATTAAAAGAAATTCAAGAACTGGTTTTCAAAGGCGAGATGCTGAAAGCGCACAATATGTTTGGCAGGTATTTGATGGGCTACCCAGTAGAACAACAAAAATATCAATCGCTAGCCAATCTTCATTTAACATTTGATCACAGGCAAGAGCCAACCGAATACAAACGATGGCTCGATTTAAACACCGCTACCAGTGGCGTTGACTTTACTGTCGATGGAGTTACCTATCATCGCGAAATTTTTTCATCGGCACCTGATCAAATTATCGTTATCAGATTAACAGCAAGCCAGCCGGGAAGTATTTCGTTCGTAGCAAATCTGCAAGGTGTTCGCAATCAAACTCATTCCAATTACGCTACCGATTATTTTCAGATGAATGGGTTTGGAAAAGACGGACTCACACTCACAGGTAAATCGGCAGACTATTTAGGTGTCGCTGGAAAACTAAAATACGAAGCACGACTGAAAGTAATTCCCGAAGGTGGTGCCATTGAACTCAACGATTATTTCTTAACGGTAAAAAAAGCCAATGCTGTAACAATACTTATCGCAGCAGCTACCAACTTTGTTAATTACAAAGATGTAAGCGCCAACGAACACGAGCGCGTAAATCAATATTTTTCCAATGCAGAAAAGAAAACTTACGATGAACTGAAGCAACGGCACATTGCTGACTACCAACATTTTTATAACCGTGTTTCTATTTCGTTACCAAATACGGAAGCTTCCAAGTTGCCCACTGATAAACGCATTGAAGTTGGAGACACAGGTTCGGATCCTCAACTGGCAGCGCTCGCCTATAATTTTGGTCGCTATGTTTTGATCGGTTCTTCTCGTCAAGGCACACAACCTGCCAACTTGCAAGGCATTTGGAACAACGACATGAATCCTGCTTGGGATTCAAAATACACAACGAACATCAACACAGAAATGAACTATTGGATTGCCGAGGCAGGAAACTTAACAGAGTTGAGCGATCCGTTATTTACGATGGTGAGTGAATTAACTGATCAGGGAGCGCAAGTGGCAAAAGAACATTATGGAAGCAAAGGTTGGGTGTTCCATCAAAATACAGATTTGTGGCGAGTGGCTGCACCGATGGATGGACCCTCGTGGGGAACGTTTACCATTGGTGGTGCATGGCTGTTGAATGAGTTGTGGAAGCGATATGATTTCTCCATGGATAAAAAATATGCTGAGAAAATGTATCCGATGCTGAAAGGTTCAGTTGAATTCTTCATGGATTTTTTGATTACGCATCCCAACGGAAAATGGTTGGTCACCAATCCATCAACCTCGCCAGAAAATTTTCCGGCATATCCCGGTAACGGAAAATATTTTGATGAAGTAACAGGCTCAGTTCTCAGTGGCACTACCATCTGTGCGGGCTCATCTATGGATATGCAAGTGTTGACTGATTTGTTTTCGAATTTTATTGAGGCGGCCAATCTGCATGGCGTAGATAAAGAATTAGTTGCGCAAGTGTTGGAAAAGAAAAGCAAGTTAGCTCCACCACAAATTGCGAAGGATGGAGCCTTACAAGAATGGGCGGAGGACTGGGGGCAGATGGAAAAAAATCATCGCCACTTTTCTCATTTGTATGGGCTGTATCCGGGA
>DPLR01000106.1 GCA_003541895.1 Cytophagales bacterium
CTGTAATTGCCACCCAAGAGACAACCATGGCCAACCACCTGATGGTGCAACTTATCAAAGAAAGAAAAAGCATAGCGGTTGTTGTTGATGAATTTGGTGGCACATCGGGCATTGTGAGCATGGAAGACTTGATGGAAGAAATCTTTGGGGAGATCGAAGATGAGCACGATAGCGATGATTTGATAGAAATGAAAGTGGATGACCGCACCTACATTTTTAGTGCACGACTGGAGGTGGATTACCTCAACGATCATTATGGTTTAAACCTTCCTACCGGTGAATATGAAACATTGGGGGGGCTACTGCTTTCTTATCGCGAAGATTTCCCTAAGCAAGGTGATACCATCACCATCATACCATTTACGTTTGTCATTTTGAAGACCGACAAGCGCAAGATTGACACCGTAAAGGTGATCTTTGACAAAAGCAACGCCAATCATTAACCCTGAAAGAATAAATACCCCTGAAATTCAATGGGTTATCATTTATTTTTATCGCTTTGGTGAATAGTAATATCCGTTTAAATTTGCACTCCTTTTTTCTGGTAATATCAGGCAAAGGCATGGCACTGTAAAGAAGTGCAACATTAACTGCGAAAACCGATTTTAAATTTTTAGATACATGATTTTATGGCATTGATTGGAACGCTCAGAACGAAGATGACAAAGTTTGTTGTAGGCTTTGTGGCCTTGGCCATGGGAGCCTTCATTGTTGGTAGCGACTTATTTGGCAACGGTCCACGTTCCATTTTTGGGGGCAACCAAAACAATGTGGGTGAGATAGCCGGAACATCCATTTCAAGGGATGAATATCAAAGTGCAGTTCAGGAGCGTGAGAATGATTACGCGCTATCGTACGGCCGCCAGCCAGGTGAGCAGCAGCGCAACATGCTTCAACAGCAAGCTTGGGAGTTACTCATTGTTCAGCACGCTATTCGCGATCAGTTTGAAAAGGTTGGCGTCAAAGTGGGATCCGATGAAATCTGGGACATGGTTCAAGGAAAAAATATTGATCCTAACATCAAGCAATCATTCACCGATTCACTTGGAAATTTTGATCGTAAAAAATTGATGGATTACATCAAAAGTCTGAGCATTCCTGCACCAACCAACCAGCAAATGTATGCCCAATGGGCCGAGAGTAAATATCGTTGGAGTTCATTCCAAAAGAACCTTGGGCTTGGCCGCGAGCGTGTGAAATACGAAAACCTGCTAGTCAAATCGAATTATGTTACTGCCGCAGAAGCCGAACGCAATTATCATAACCTGAACGATGTAGCAGAAGCGAAAATTCTTTTCGTGCCCTATTTCGCCATCAGCGATTCAACGGTTAAAGTGAGTGACGATGATTTGAAAAATTATTACGACAAGAACAAAGAGAAATACAAAGCGAAGTTCACTCGTTCATTAAGTTATGTTTCGTTTCCAGTCGTTGCTTCACCTGAAGATTCGGCAAAAATTAGAAAGGATGCAGAGAAGATTGCAGCCGATTTTAAAACTGTTGCTGACGATTCACTTTTTGCAGCAACCAATACCGAAGGCCAGTCTCCCTATACAAAATACACGATTGCTAATCTTCCGTCAACACTTACAAAAGACAAATTGGTAAGTGGTAATGTTCTTGGTCCATTCCTTGAAAATGGAAATTATAAAATAATTAAAGTAGTGAAGGTAGGTACAGATACCATTTACACCGCAAAGGCATCGCACATTTTGATAAAGTGGGATGATGAGACAGCCGAGAAGAAAAAAATCGCAAAAGACAAGGCACGTAAAATTCTGAATGACCTTAAAGGAGGTGCAGACTTTGCAGCAAAGGCACGTGAGTTTGGTACGGATGGAACAGCATCTCGCGGGGGTGACCTCGGCTATTTTACTTCTGGTCAAATGGTGAAGCCATTTCAAAATGCCGTCTTCGCTGCCAAAAAAACTGGCTTGCTTGGTGATGTTGTTGAAACACAATTTGGATATCACATTATCAATGTAACTGCATTGAAAGATAATTCTTCTTATACCGTTGCCACTGTTGAATTGAAAATTGTTCCAAGTGATGAAACCCACAATGCGGCTTATCTGAAAGCCCAGAATTTTGCTGCTGGTGTTTCTGGTTTAGATGCATTCAAAGCAAAAGCAGAGCAAGAAAAATTGAATCTTCTTCAGGCAAATGATCTTGGTACTACAGATCAGCGTGTTAATAATTTAGGCGATGCTCGCAAAATGGTTACTTGGTTATTCCGTGATGCGAGTGAAGGCAAAGTCTCTGAAGTATTTGACCTTGATGATAACTATGTGGTTGCCATTATGACGGGTGAAACCGAGGAAGGATATCGTTCATTTGATAAAGTGAAGGATGAGATTACTCCAGCCGTTCGCAATATTTTGAAAGGCAAAAAAATTATTGAAAAATTAAGTAGTGAAAAAGGCACTCTTGAAGAAATGGCAAAGGCATTTGGAACTGATGCTAATGTAAATTCTTCGAGTGATTTGAAAATGTCTTCTAATTCATTGCCCGGTCCAGGGCTTGATCCTACTGCTGTTGGCCGAGCATTTTCATTGGAGAACGGAAAACGTTCTGCTCCTTTTGCCGGAGAAAATGGTGTAGTAGTAATTGAATTACAGAATAAAACAATTGCCCCTGAAACCGGCAACTACTCTAAGGATGAATTGATTCAAGCAATGAATGGCCGCTCAGGATTGTTTATCTCTGATGCCATCAAAGAAAACGCCAACATCAAAGACAAGAGATATAAATTTTATTAATCAAAAGAAACTTTAAAGGTCGGCCGGAGGTTCTCTCTTGGCCGACTTTTCTTTTTTATACATGGAGAACAACTGGAGTGATTCACTGCGCGAGAAATTAGATCAGCACTACGCTTGGCCATCGCTTTATACTTTTAAATTTATTGTACCTAAAGAAAAGGTAGATGAGGTTAAAAAACTTTTCCCCATGCACACCTCCACCGAACGCGCATCGAAAAATGGTAATTACGTAAGTATAACATTGAATATGATGATGCCGGACAGTCAAACTGTAATCGGTGTTTACAATCAGGTTTCAACCATTGAAGGGCTTATTGCACTGTAACCTCTTCTAATCGTTTTAGATTCCTAAAGTTTGTTCTATCTTTCTATACAATAAGCTTCGGGTATGGAATGGATTGAAGAAAATAATCGCTTGAAGAAGAATTTTAAGTTCACTAATTTTTCTGAGGCTTTTGCGTTCATGACACGCGTGGCATTGATTGCAGAAAAAATGGATCATCATCCGTATTGGGTGAATGTTTACAATTCAGTGAGCATTGAACTTTCTACGCACGATGCCGGTGATGTTGTTACTGAAAAAGATCGTGAACTTGCCAAGGGCATTGACTTGTTGGTTTGATGGAGAAGGAAAAAATAGCGTTGTACGTTGTGCCTACGCCCATAGGTAATCTGGGCGACATCACCCTTCGTTCACTCGAAATTTTGAAAACGGTTGATTCCATCCTTGCAGAAGACACACGTACTTCAGGCATCTTATTAAAGCATTATCAGATCACTAAACCACTTCATAGTTTTCATATTTTCAATGAACATAAAGCATTGAATTCGGTTATTAATAAATTGAAAGGTGGAGAAGTGATGGCCTTGGTGAGCGATGCTGGAACGCCCGGAATTTCCGACCCTGGTTTTTTGCTTGTTCGCGAATGCTTGAAAAATAATATTGCGATTGAATGTTTGCCCGGTGCTACAGCGTTTGTGCCGGCATTAGTAAAGTCAGGTTTCCCAACAGATCGTTTCGTGTTTGAAGGTTTCTTGCCACACAAAAAAGGAAGGCAAACTCTTTTAAAACAATTGGCAGAAGAAGAGCGCACGATCATTTTTTACGAATCGCCCCATCGACTGGTAAAGACACTCGAACAAATGAGTGAGTTTTTTGGAGGCGAAAGACTGGTTTCTGTTTCGCGTGAGCTTACCAAATTGTACGAAGAGACATTTACGGGTACTTTGGCTGAAGTCACGATGCATTTTAAATCCAAAGAAGTAAAAGGTGAAATTGTTTTGGTAGTGAAAGGTAAGGAGACTTGAAGACTGAGGAATTGTTGATCGATTAGAAAACCCAAAACACTCTCGTCCGTTTAAATAAAAGTTTTGTATGGACTTAGAAAAAATTGAACCCAACGTAATTAATCTTTGCCACGAGGTTGCCGACTTCATTCGCCACGAAAGCCTTCACTTCGATCGTTCGCGCATCGAGCAAAAAGATACATTCAGTAATCTCGTCTCGTATGTTGATAAAGAATCCGAAAGAAAATTAGTTACCGGTTTAAAAAAAATAATTCCACGATCAGGTGTCTTGGCTGAAGAAGGAACGGATTCAAAAAGTGAAAATGAATACAAATGGATCATCGATCCGCTCGATGGCACTACTAATTTTTTGCACGGTGTTCCCATTTTTGCCATCAGTGTTGCCTTACAGAGGGGCGAACGAACGGTGCTTGGCGTTGTCTATGAAGTAACACATCACGAATGCTTTCATGCCATTGAAGGTGGCGGTGCATTTTGCAATTCGAACGAGATCAGGGTGTCGGCCATTTCTTCGTTGGGTCAGAGTTTGTTGGCTACGGGTTTCCCTTATTATCACACGGAAAAAAAAGATCAATACCTCGACATCATTAAAACGTTTCTTGAGAAAACGCATGGCATACGCAGACTAGGAAGCGCAGCCATTGATTTGGCATATGTAGCGTGCGGTCGCTTAGAGGGATTTTTTGAGTATGACCTTAAACCTTGGGATGTAGCAGGTGGCGCTTTCATTTTGCAGCAAGCAGGAGGGACCGTAACGGATTTCAGTGGCCAAAATAATTTTTTGTACGGAGGTGAATTATGCGCTGCCGGAAATGTTCATCCCGAAATGCTTAGCGTTATCCAAGAGAAGTGGTTTCGCTGACATAACTTTTAAATCTGCTTTCCGTTTCTAAGGAAAAATTTCTCCCATGAAATGGATATTTAAAAAGCCGGCTTCCCAAAAACCGAAATCAAAATTCATCGAGTGGCGCGATTCACTGGTGTTCGCAGTTACAGTGGCTACGCTGTTCCGATGGTCGTTGGTGGAAGCTTTTGTGATACCCACACCTTCCATGGAGAATTCATTGTTGGTTGGCGATTATTTAGCGGTCAGTAAATTTCATTTTGGTGCCCGCACTCCACGAACGCCTTTGCAACTTCCGTTAACGCATCAAAAAATTTGGGGAACAGAAATTCCATCGTATGTGGACTGGATTCAGTTGCCTTCGTTCCGCCTGCCGGGATTGCGCGAGGTGAAGCGAGGTGAGCCCGTTGTATTCAATACGCCTAAAGATTTGTTAGATCCCACGGATCGCCCTATCGATTTGAAAACCTATTTGGTGAAACGCTGCGTGGCTATTCATGGCGATAAACTTGAAATTAGAAACAGGCAACTTTTTGTGAACGGAATCGCTTCTGCTAACCCTGAAGGTGAAAAGTTTGCTTATCTCGTGTTTGCCAACGATGAAATTAATAATCGCCAATTGAGAAATTTTGAATTGGATAGCGATGATTATTCTTTTCTCGGACGATCGGATGATGGAAGTGCGGTCTACAATATGTTCTTAACGGCAGATCAGGCGAGCCAACTTAAATCAGTGCCTTTTGTCCGTTCAATAAACTTGAATGATCACCTTCATGATAATTCTTCCTTTCCAATTTTCCCTTCGATCAAAGCATCCACTTGGGACAATAACAACTATGGCACATTGGTGATTCCAGAGCATGGAATGGAAATGATCGTCAATGACTCAACCTTGAATGTGTATGGAGAGATCATTCAAAAATACGAAGGACATAAAGATGTAAAAATTGAAAATGAAAGTCTTCTCATCAATGGAAAAAAAGTTAGCGAATACACGTTCCAACAGAATTATTATTTCATGATGGGCGACAGCCGCGATAACTCGCTCGACTCGCGTTACTGGGGGTTTGTTCCCGAAGATCATATTGTAGGCAAGCCTTTGTTTGTGTGGATGTCAATCAGTAGCGAAGCAGATCTTTTGCACAAGATCAGGTGGAACCGGTTGTTTAAAAGTGTTGAATAGAATTCAAAACTTTTCACCAACGGGTCTGCCCCAAAAATCAAAATGAAATTTTTCTTCTCCGAGAAATTGAATCTCTTGCTCTTGCAGCTTTGATTCAATTCTCTTTAAGGTCCAATAGTAAGGGAGCATTGTAACGCTACTCCGCGTTTCAAAATAAAGCCTTACAAATTTGCGCGAGCTGTCTTTCGAAGATTTAGAAAAACCTTTCACCTGATCTTTTGGAATCGTTTTATTGAAGCCGCCCAAGGGTTCAACTACTTTAAAACTTCCATCCGTTTTTAGGGTGATGAAAAAAAGTTTTCCACCCATGGCTTTGGGAATGGAGAAAATAGATAGCCCCAGAACTAGATTCAAAAAATAAACTGAATAGCGTAACGCTGGCTTGGCTTTCTCAAGGGTCAGTAAAATGCTGGCATAACTCGTTGCAAAGAAAAAGCAAAACAACAATCCACCCATTACGAACAACCAAAGGAGAAAAAATGGATTTGGAGCAATTCTAAAATGGGTCGACTGCAAGCTTATTTGTTTTACGTGCTGCGAAGGTGCAAGTTAAAATTATTCGTACTTCAACGAATCAACTGGATTTGCAGCGGCCGCTTTAAATGATCGATAGCCAACCGTGAGCACAGCAATTAAAAATGTAGAAGCTAATCCAGCCACAAACACAATTGGCCCCACAGAAATTTTGTACGTGAACTGACTCAGCCATTGGTTTGAAAAATACCACGCCATCGGTGCAGCAATTAAAAACCCCACTACGATCAGAACCACAAACTCTTTGCTGAAAAGAAAAATGATACTATGCACACTTGCGCCTAGTACTTTGCGTACACCAATCTCTTTTGTTTTTTGATTCGCCATGAACGAAGCCAAACCAAACAAACCAAGACAACCGATGAAAATAGCGAGCGAAGTGAAGAAGGTAAGCATGGCAGAGGTGCGTTGCTCATCTTCATAAAATTCTTTGATCGATTCATCAACAAACTGAAAGGAGAAAATAAAATCAGGATAGAGTGCTTCCCATTTGCTTCGAATTTCTTTGATCGTTTCTGGCATGTTCATTGGAGAGATTTTTACTGCAAGCGATCTATAGTTTCGAACGCGGTTCATCAAAACGGTTGCCTCAATGGGTTCACGCAGCGACATCGTATGAAAATCTTTAACTACACCTACCACAGGTAAATTTTGTCCCCACACTCTAATCTTTTTGCCTAAAATATCTTGCGGATTAGTGAAGCCGGTTGTGACGGCTAATTTTTCATTTACAATGAACCCCTGTGCAGTGTCGAGATCTAGAATATTTTTCCCGGCAATCAATTGCAAATCAAATAGCGGAACGTAGTTGTTGTCGATGGTTTTTACTTGGGTGCTATAAAAATTATCATTGCCTTCAATGTGAAGATCTGAGCCCATCACCATACCCGAAGATGGAGCAGAGTTGTTCAAACTCGCCACCTCTACATTCTTCAAGCGCATGATTTCATTGCGCAACGTTCTTGCACGGCTAACATTTGCACTGTCGGCACGGGTTGGTTCTTCATGCACTGGAACGGGAACAGTGATGATGGCATCTTTTCTAAACCCTAAATCTTTATTCAGAAAATAATTCATTTGGCTGACTAGCACAATGGTACCAATAATCAGCGTTTGCGAAATAATGAATTGGGCTACCACCAAACTTCTTCGCAATAAAAAACCCGATGAATTTCGGTTGCTGATTTTATTTTTAAGCGCCAATGCAGGCTGATAGGCAGAGACAACAAACGATGGATACAATCCGGACAGTAGAATTACAAACAGCGTTATGCCTCCTACTATAAGTATAAACTTGGGATCGGCAAAATGGATTTCAAGGTGTAAGTGAAGAAATGAGTTCACCAATCCCAAAGAGGCT
>DPLR01000294.1 GCA_003541895.1 Cytophagales bacterium
ATTTAAAAAAACTGGCCCTGTTTGTTTTTGATCACGTGTGGGCTTGCAAAGTTAATTTCGGAACGCAAAAAGATTTTAGGAAAACAAAATTGGACGAGCGTGTTAAGCTCGTAAAAAATATTCACCGTATGTCGGAGTTTCCCGAATGTGAATTTGATGAGTTTGATTTAGTCATTCCCATCTCGCACAAATCAGAAACACTTGCCTTGGTATTTGTGGGTGGCATTGATCATAACATCGACATACTTGATGAGAGCATTAAATTTATTCAAGCCCTCAGCAATATTATTGTTGTTGCTATCGAAAATAAAAAATTAGTACGTCAGCAATTAGAGCAGGAAGCTTTTCGCAAAGAGCTAGAAATTGCCAGCGATATTCAGCAGTTTTTGTTCCCTGAGAAATTGCCAAACACCGATCGGTTAAAAGTTGAAGCAAGCTATTTACCACACGATCGGGTAGGGGGCGATTACTACGATTTCATCCCCATCAACCAAAATCAATTTTTGATTTGCGTAGCCGATGTGAGTGGCAAAGGAATTCCTGCTGCGCTTTTGATGAGTAATTTTCAGGCTTCATTGCATACGTTGTTAAGGCAAACGCCCAACCTTACTGAAATTGTTGAAGCCTTGAATTATCAGGTGCTTGAAAGTGCCAAGGGAGAAAAGTTCATTACTTTTTTTGGTGCCATCTATGATCTTAAATTGAAAACGATGGTGTATGTCAATGCAGGACATAACCCTCCGATACTTTGCGATCACACCGGAATGAAACTTTTAGAGGAAGGTTCTACAGTGCTCGGTGCCATGCACCCGCTTCCTTTCATCAACGAAGGTTTCTTGACTAACCTTGATAATTTTACCCTGTTGGCCTACACCGATGGATTAACGGAAACGATCAACGAGCAAGGGCATGAGTTTGGGCTGGATTCGTTGATGGCGTATCTCAGAGACAATTTTCAAAAGGATTTAAACCTTATTCATCAAGATATCATTGTAAAGTTGGATGGCTTTAAAGGCACCAACGGTTACCGCGATGATATAACCTTGCTTTCGTGCAGAGTTCAATGAGATTCAAATTCAACGTTCGAATTTGTATTTTTGAATCTTGAACTTTGAATCTTGAACCTTTTTAGAACTCCATTTTTCCTTCCGATAGTTTATCCTTCGCTTTTGTGGCGTGTGCCAACAGAGAGCAAAAGTTTATACTTGACTTTTGACGATGGCCCTATGCCCGGCCCAACTGAATTTGTGTTGAGTGAATTAAAACGATTCAATGCGAAGGCCACCTTCTTTTCTATTGGCGACAACGTGGGTAAGCATCCAGGTATTTTTGAAAAGATTTTGGCCGAGGGCCACGCTATCGGCAATCACACATTCAATCATTTGAAAGGATGGGCAACACCGTTGGAAAAGTATTTAGATAATATCAAAGCGTGTGAATCACAAATCGCGAATCATAGACAGCCAATCGCCAACCATAAATCTTTATTTCGTCCACCGTATGGAAGAATCACTTTGAAGCAAATAAAAGTACTCAAAGAAAATTATCAGATTGTGATGTGGGATGTGCTCACGTACGATTATTCAAAAAATATTTCGCGAGGAAATTGTTTGATGGGATCAATCAAAGCCACAAGACCAGGGTCGATCATTGTATTTCATGACAGCTTAAAGGCAGAAAGGAATTTGACTTTTGTTCTACCGAAATTTTTAGATCACTTTTCGCGCGAAGGTTACGAATTCAAATCGTTGATGTGAACCCCAATGTCAGCACGGCAAAAAAGATTCTAATCACTCCGTTGGATTGGGGATTGGGCCACGCTACCCGGTGTGTTCCTGTTATTAAGGAATTTTTAAAGCAAGGATGTGAGGTGCAAATCGCTTCGAGTGGCGATGCACTGATTTTGCTCTGTGAGGAATTCCCACATCTGAAAACACATTCCATTGTTTCGTATGATGCGAGATACTCATCTCATCTCCCGCTGTTCATAAAAATGATGATTCAACTTCCTAAGTTTTTACGAGCGATAAAAAATGAACATCGCCAGATTGAAGAGATTGTTGAGAAAGAAAAAATTGATGTGATCGTTTCTGATAATCGGTATGGATGTTATTCGTCCAGAACCAAAAATATTTTTCTTGGTCATCAGCTTTTTATTGACTCTCCCTTTCTTCCGGGCTTTGTGAATCAATTGCACCTTAAAGCAATTCAGAAATTTTCTCTTTGTTGGGTTCCCGATAATGATCAATTTTCCCTGACCGGAAAATTAACATTGAATTCAAGTATTCGAAAAAGAGCCGTTGGCTATTTATCTCGTTTTGTTTGGTATGAATCGGAAATCAAATATGATTTGCTCGTAATCATTTCGGGCCCCGAGTCACAGCGAACTTTGTTTGAAGAGTTAATCATTAAGCAACTGAAAGATTATAAAGGAAAATATTTTATAGTTCGAGGACTCCCTGCGGCAGAGTCAAGCGATAAACAGATGAATCATTCAGCAAATCATTTGCCATCAGAAAAATTGAATGAATTAGTGCTGCAATCTAATTTGATTCTTTCGCGCCCCGGCTATAGCACGTTGATGGATCTGGCAACCTTAGGCAAGAAGGC
>DPLR01000204.1 GCA_003541895.1 Cytophagales bacterium
ACCGAGTAAGTTGATGGACATGTCATTCACTTTAAGTGTCTTCAAAATCAACGTTGAGCCCACAGTTTGAATAGGCTGAACTTTTACAATATCTCCTTGGCCGTTGAATAGTATAATAAATGGATTGGTCTCATTCTTCGAAACCTGCGTGCGAAATTCCTTGCCACTTACGTCCTTTAAAATCATGAAATTCCCGACTAGCAAATTGCCATCACTTAAATTAATTATGTCATTAAACGAACCGGCCACTTCAATTTTCCTTATCCAGATTACATCACCAATCGCGTTAATGTTTAAGGTCACTAAAGGCTCTGAAATAGAATAATCATTTTTTGCTTCACGTCCTTTCAGTACAAGAATGAAGGAGTTTGTTTTCTCAATGTAATTCAACTTCCGTGGGTAGCCGTTTTCTTTCAATTTCACTTTTATTTTTTCTTCGCCCTTATCATTGAAATACACCATCAAATTCAACTGGCGGATTTTGAGCGTATCTTCCGTACGAACCAAGGCTGCGCAACCTTCCTTTGTCAATTCAAAAGTGGTTACATAATTATTGGCATCTGGTACTTTGCTTAGTGAATCATTTTTGTACTCAAAATTCTTCATCCAACCGGTCTTTCCATCAGGGTTAATTTTGGCGATGAAGGAGTAGACGAATTTACTTTTTTTGTCGGCCTTGTACATACCCGATAGATAGATGCTTCCGTCTGGGCTTTTCTTATTAACGATGGTGAGCGGCTCACCTTTGTTGAGAAGTTCTTTAGTGGGAACTACAGGTATCTGGGAAATATTCCACTTCCCCAGTCGTATGAATTTATTTTCTTCTTTAACCGATGTGTTCTTTAAAGCAAGGCCAATCACTTCTGATTGCAAATGACTTGTGTACTCTTTAAAAGACTTATCAATCTCGTTTTTCTCCGCTGATATATATCGTTGTATTCCATCTTTATTTCCATAATACTTCAATAAGAAATCCTTATGCTTTCCAATTTTCGCCTCCGTAATTCTTTCGTTAACGGAGTTGGCCAATGTGTCTGCATTTCTAGCCGTATAAATCAGTGAGCTATAAACTTCCGCGTTGCGATCGGAAAATGTTGTGTCGGGTGTAATCGACTTGGCTTGAATTAACCATGGTTGTTTATATGACTTGTATTCAAGCAACGCTAAGGCCAACGATTGTTTATCGTAATTGTTGAGTGTAAAAATAAGATGCTTGTCCAGCTTTACTGGCTTGAGATCGCTTACGCTAGCCGATTGTTGAATTTGCATCAACGACTGATCTAATTTTTCCTCAGCCTGATTTAAATCGTTACGCAATGCAGCAATTGACGTACCCAATGCTTTACGCACGTCTGTAACCCAGCTATCGTAATCCCAAAAAAGAATTTTGTCGGTCAAGAAATTAATGCTCGTAGTAAGCCCGTCCATCCGGTAGGTAACAATTGGTTTAACCCCATAGCTTTGTTTGTGTCTTTGGATGGGATACGATTTCGTTAACAATAAATATTTATCGAAAGATGATTTGGCTGAGTCGTAGGCTAGGCGTAGTTCTTCTAACTGTTTATCTAAATCATTATCAAAATAAAGATATAAGTCATCCATACTTAAAAACCGGCTGTTGATGTCAGCAAAGATTTTAACTGCCTTGTCGTAGTAATTTACACTGCTGGTAAACGCAGTATAAATGGGAGGTAACTTTTTAGAAAACAGATCGGCAGAGTCATATCCATTTTTGAGTTTCGTTGACACCACGGTAAAAGGAACATTCGGCTTACCTTTGCTATCTGCGATTTTAAAAATAGGGAAGTAGTATTCGTTATTTTTATTCACTTCACGTTCATCTACCAATTGTTTCGCTTTTAGGAAGTAGAGCTTCGCTTGATTCGCGTTGGCTAAAACGTTGGCATATTCAGTTAATGGATCGGCATTCAAATAATTTTTTTCATAGACCAAGGCCAATCGAAAGTTGGCGTTTGGATGATCGCGGTCATCGGCCAGAAACTCTTTTAATGAATTTCGTAATTCCTCGTTAGTCATAGAGCTCATCATCGGGAAAAGTTCCTTGTACTTCAAGTGTTGACCAAAAGCCTGAGCGGCTACAATAAAAAGCAAAACAACTAAATTCGATTTTTTCATACTGCTAGATGCCTACAATTTTTAATTCCACTCTTCTATTCATGGCGCGGTTCTCTTCTGAATCGTTAGGAACTTTGCTTTGCGATTCTCCAAATCCTTTGGCCGTAAACCGATCTGAATTGATCTTATTTTCTAATAAAAAATCAACCACGCTTTTAGCGCGTTGCTGCGACAATAGCAAATTGTATTGATCATTGCCTACATCATCGGTATGTGCATCTACTTCCACTTTTAGTGTTGGGTTCTCAATCATCAGCTGAACTACCCGCAGAAGTTCTGTAAATGAAACATCGGAAAGTTTAACCGAGTTAGACTCAAAATTAATGTCGCGCAGCGTTAGCTTAGCATCACGTTCAAGTTTCAAAAGCTTTACATTCACAGGAGCAATATTTCCTTGCGAAGCATCAATCATTCCCGAACTAAAGGCGTACCCTTGGTCACTTGTTACTTCCATTTCATAACGATCGCCCGAGCGCAACGACACCAATTGATTGCCCTCTACCTCAATCACCTCATCCCGATTCTTGTTTTTCAATAAGACTTTTGCCTTTACCTTACTATTGTTTAAAACGTCAGAAACATTCACCATGACTTCAACTTTATCAGGCACCAGCTCAACGTATTTTTCAAAGTTGCGATAGATCACTAATCCTGCTGTATTAAATTCGAATGACACACTTTTAAAGTGGGGAGCACTAACGATCACTTCATAATCAGTGCCAATCGGTAAATCGATCAGTAGAGTACCGTCTTTCGCATTATTCTTTGTGTCTTTTAATAATGCACTTTGTCCTTTTGCTTTGACTTTTACATCGGCTAGTAGCGGTTCAAAAATCTCATTGTCGTTAATATTCAGATTTAGTTTTACGCTTTTAAATAATTGAACGTCTAGTGTTTTTTCCTGATATTTTTTTACCGCACGAAGATCTAATGCATACATGTAGGAAGAGTAGCCTTCCTTTTTAAACTCAAGATTAAAGCTTCGGCCGACAGGTAACACCAAAGTGTAGCGGCCATCGGAAGGGTTATTGTCAAGAGTGATCACTACTTCAGAAGTGAGAGCATCGGTTACAATAACTTTAGCGCCAATACCTGCTTTTGAATCTTCATCCGTGATATAACCCTGAACGATGTTGTTCATAAATTGGCGAAGGTTAGGAGGGATGACCACGGAATAAATATCAGCATTGTTGTAAGTATAGTACATCAAATCTCCTTCGGCCGAAATGCAAGGCAGCTGATCATCTTTTTCTGTATTAACAAAGTTCAGCGGCTCAGGAGTTGACCACTCACCAATGGTATTCAATTTTGATTGATACATGTCGTAGCCGCCTTTACCGCCAGGCCGGTTAGAAGAAAATATTAGTGTCTTTCCATCCGCCATAATGCGAGGAGCCTTTTCACAGTCTTGGTTAATTGGCCATGGAAGTTTCACAGGTTTGCCCCAAGTGCCATCACTGGTTTTATCGGACTTATAAATGCAAGTACAAAATGAATTCTGCTTGCGCAATTCCTTATCTCTTGGACCTTCTTTATTTACTCGTATGAAGTAGAGTGATTTTTCATCGGCCGTTACTGAGGGGAAAGCTTCATAACCAGCAACCACTTCTTCTTTATCTTTATTGATCAAGGGCTCAGTATTGATAGGTGCTCCAATATTTACGGGCTCGCCCCATCCGTCTTTTGTACGGCTGGAATAAAAAATATCATGATTGGCATTCTTACCGATGGAGCGAAAATAGTAGAGTGTATTTCCATCAAAACTTATACTTGGCCCACCAATGAGATCGGTGGAGTCGGTGGTTTTATTTATTTCGTTTAACGCTACAGACTTGCCCCATCCTGAATTTTCTCTGTGAGTTTGGTAGAGATCGTATTTTCTCCCTTCATTACTTTGAAAGATGATGGTCTTTCCATCGGCTTGGATGGTAGGAGCGTATTCGATAAACTTGGGGTTTCCAATTGCCAATTTCTTCGTGTTGTTATAGTATGCCATTGAATCAACGGCAGGTTGCACTTGCTGAGCGTGTACTGACGATGTGAAGTTTGTAATCCAAAAAAGAGCGGCCCAAAAAACAATTCGCATAATGCTATCTCGTAATTAATTTAATTTCCAACCAATACAAAAGCGCCCCAAAAATACGGTGAAGGATATTGTTCTTTTATTTTCAACTGCGCTTCACGAAATGCCTGGTGTTTTTCTTTGCCTTCTACCCAATATGAATAAAATGCATTCATCAATTCTTGCGTGGCTTTGTCATCCACTTGCCACAAGCTCATCAATACATTGCGGGCACCAGCAACCATGAAGGAACGCTGCAATCCATAAACGCCCTCGCCATTTCGCACTTCACCCAATCCTGTTTCACACGCTGAAAGAACTACCAAATCCGTTTTGTCTAAATCTAGATTCATTGCTTCATAGGCAGTTAACACACCATCCTCTTCACGCTTCGAAACTGATCGTTCGATAGCGGCACCAGCCAATAAAACACCTGACCTAAATAGTGGGTTATTAATTGCCTCTTCATTTTCATTGAAATCAATATCGCTTAAGAAAAAACCATGAGTGGCGATATGAAATATGTTAGGGCTCTTTATTTTCTTCACTGCCTCTTCTGTTGCATTCTTTTGATCAAAGGTCTGAACAGCCCATTGATTTGAAGTAAGAATTGAACCAATCCCTTTTATCTCTACTTCTGTTCCCGGAAGAGCTGGAATGCTCTCGCCTTCAAATCCAAACGAATGAGCACTTCGCTTAGTGGATGAAGTCATGATCTGATCGGGCTCACCCAAATTAAAATCCACATTCCCGAAAAGAGATGCTGATCCCTGTGAGTTTATATTCTTCTGTGACTTTTTGAGAAGCTCACGCGTACTGCTTAGCTGGCGAATGGTAAAATCATCAATCACCCAGCGCTTTTGCTTTGAGCTAAAAAGTGAATTGAAATTTACTTTATTGAATACACCATCGCAGCTCAAAAATATCGTTAATACGTTTGTCAGATTTGCCTGGAGTGGTTGCCAAAAATATCTGTACGAGAGCGTGTCGGTAAAATGAAACTTGATGGTATTTCTATGATATTTAAATCTACGGCCTTCAAGCTGTTTACCCAGTGGCCAAATAACTATTTCCGGAGCTGCTTCATTTTTCTTAACGATCAATCCGGCATAGTAAATCGAATCTTTGACATATCTTTTCTTGATTCTCAAAATTTCAACGGCCGCTTCTTTCTCTTGAAGATTCCTTTGCACTTCTTCCCACGTCAAATTCTCATTTTCAGATTGCGCACGGAAGTCTTCTGAAAGTGAAGAAATCTTTTTCTCTAAATCATTAGCGTGTTGTTCTAATGTACCGAGGTCTGATGAAAAGTGCACGCGTTCTTCTTGAGAAGATCTGATGTAACGCACAATCTCCTCTTTCGAGGCAATCCATTGAGTGTAAAGTTTTTTCAATGACGTATCCGAACTTGTTAAAATACGTGAGCGCACTTTGTTACTTGCATTAAAAAGGATTGCCTTAGTAGCTAATTGTGAATTATACAGTTTCTTTAAAACATCACCACGTTGATCGGCAAACGCAATTGAATATTCAATGCAGAAATCTTGGTAGGAGTCAAAAATGGGTTTGATGCGTGCATAAAATGCTCCTTTTTCCTTTTCGCTCAGCGAAGGGAATAATTCTTTTATTTGTTTCAAATAATATTCGACTACGGGTTCGTAATATTTCCGCGCCTCGTTAAACCGATGTTGCGCATGATATACGCCTGCAACACCAAACAAAGAATAGGCATAATCGGGATGTTGTTCACCTAAAATTTTCTTTCTAAGATTTAATGACTGCTGCCAAAGAGCTTCTGCCTT
>DPLR01000584.1 GCA_003541895.1 Cytophagales bacterium
TTATTCTATCAGTTTTGATGGAGTTAATGATTATATCTCTTGTGGCGATAATCATACTTTTGGACCAAGTACAGCCTTTTCAATTTCATTTTGGTGTAAGCCAAATAATTTGGCTGCTAATCGCTGTTTAATTAGCAAGTGTTCAAATGATGTAAATGTGGCAGGTTGGAATATTCAACATTTAGCGACATCTGGAAAAATACAAATTCAAATGAGAAATACTGGAGGAGCTGGCCCAGTTTTTGCTTTTACCAGCGCAGTTACTGCAGGAATTTGGCAACATGTTGTTTTAACTTTTTCTGGCAATGCAAACATCAGCGGCAATAGATGTTATATAGACTCAATCATTGGAGATACTCCATCAAGCTCAGCGATAACAGGGACATTTTCAAATACCGCAGAATTTACGATAGGAGCTAGAAATACAGCGTTTCCTTATTCTGGATTTATAGATGAAGTAACTGTATTCGATAAAGCATTAAATCAAGCCGAAGTAACTGAGCTATATAATAGCGGACAACCGTCTGACCTGACTGATTTTTCATCTTATAATAATTTACTATCATGGTGGCGGATGGGCGATAGTGATATTTATCCAATTATTTTAGATAATAAAGGTTCTGCGAATGGAACGATGACCAATCAAACATCGGGAGATATTGTTGGAGATGTTCCATAATGGGTAAATTCAAACAGAATAAAGTTTATATGATTATTGATGAAACAGAGATAACAACAGAAATGATTAATTATAGTACATCAAAAAACAAAAAGACAATGCCCGTCAAATCAGTAGAGGGAATAAATAAAAGAATTCTTGAAACTAGCGAACCAGTTAAAGAAATATATTCTAGCTATAATTGGTATGACGCTGATGAAATTAACTCAGCCTGGGAAATGTTAGAATCAAATGATTAAGATCCAAGCCACAGACATTAAAATAGTTCAGGTCAACTCACTAAATCCAAATCAGACATAAAAGAGATTAAATTTATATGAGCCAAGGTGAAGGCGGCGGACGGCCAGAAATACCAATCGATGAGGCAGAAGTAGAAAAGCTTGCAATGATGCAATGTTCTCAAGAAGAGATCGCCGCATTTTTCGGAGTATCTGTTGACACGATATACCGAAGATTTGCGGATACTCTAAAAAGAGGATCAGCTTTAGGTCGTATGTCTATGAAAAGACAGCTATATAAGAAAGTGCAGGATGGCGAGCTGGGGGCGATTGTTTGGTGGGGCAAGAACTTTGCCGGCATGTCAGACAAGGTCGAGCAGAAGGTCCAAAGCAGACAAGAGCAGATAGTTTATAAGTGTGTCTTTGGTAGTTTACAAATCACTGATGAAGAAACAAAATCATCACAAAATGAAAGCCTTGAAAGTACCCAATCACCAAAATTATTGGATAACGAATGATGCGCTAAAGAACTAGCCAAAATGTTCAATGTAACTCGAGAATGTATCTATGCCATTTCTCATGGGTATATGTGGAAACACGTAAATTAGTAATTTATACTCCGCACGATCTTCAAAGAAGATTTCATGCCTCAACCAAACGCTATCGAATAGCTGCCGTTGGTCGTCAGGTTGGTAAAAGCACAATGGCCAACATGGAGATGCTTATGCGGGCATGGGAAAATCCAGACACACACTATATGTTTATTAGTCCAGTTTTTTCACAGGCGAAAGAGCAATTTAGAAGACAGATAGCCGCTATCCCAGAAGAAATTGTAGATAAAAAATCTGAGACTGAGTTGCGAATTGATCTGATAAATAAATCATCAATGGAATATGTTTCAGGCGATAATCCACATGTTCTTCGCGGAAAAACAAAGCATGGCATTTTGATTGATGAGTATAGGGATCAAAACCCAGATCTTTGGTCTCAGGTCATTCGTCCAATTATCTCCACAACGCGTGGATGGATTGCCGTATTAAGCACACCAAACGGATTCGATGCCTTTTACGACTTGTCCCAGACAGCAATAGCCAATCCTGATGATTGGGAGCTGTTTACTGGACCATCAACGCTTAACCCATTATTCACACAACAAGAATTAGAAGCTTCTAAAAAAGTAATGGGCGAAGCTCAGTTTGCTCAAGAAATTATGGCCGAGTTTCGGGACCTCACATCTGGAAAAGTTTATGTCAATGCAGGTATCCACAATTTAAAAAGCGAAAACCCGCTAAGTCTTGATGGCAAACTTCATCCAATGCTTGGAATTATCGTAGCCCTTGATTTCAACGTAGGATTTATGAACTGGACCCTTGGACAAAAAAGAGGCAATCAATATTATTGGTTTGATGAGCTTTGTGTTCAAAACACACACACCCAAGAACATGCTGAATTATTAGCCAAGTATTTAGTGCCACTTAATCATAAGCCTGGAGTTATTATTATTGGTGATGCCACAGGCTCTGCAAACAAGACATCAGCTGTTGGGCAAACTGATTATGATATTATTTGTAAGACCTTGGATCGATATAAAATACCTTGGATCAATATGACCCCAGAATCTAACCCAACCATTAAAGACAGAATCAATGCGGTTAATGCCTTTCTTAAAGACGCAAGTGGTCAGGTCAATATGTGGTACAATCAAGAGAAATGTCCCTGTCTTCATAAAGACTTTCAGCGAGTGGTATGGAGACAGACATCAAACTCTGATCGCATTGTTGAGGACCAAATTAAAGACCCAAGCTTGACGCATTCGTCCTCTGGTGTAGGCTATGCTGTATGTGCCTTAAGCCCATTAACTTATGACGCAAGCATTCCAACTACAAAGATTATTCGCCGATGAAAAAACATATCTTAGCCAATAATTCATTCTATCGACGTATTTCAAACGAGAAGGACGATTTAGCAGAACATCTTTTAGACAACTCTAAAAAACGCACAACTGAAATCACTGACAAAGCATTCATCAGAGTGTTTGAGATGATTATTTCTAGATATAGCGGTATCATTGAAAATACTCAGCCAATGTATAAAGCTCTTCAAGGAATCGACCATTCTATTGCTGAGCTGTTTGATCATACTGCACATGAGATTTTAAGAGAGATCACAGATCTTAGAGCAAAAGCGTGGATGCTCACTAATGTTTCAGAATCATTTGCTATCGCTAATGTTTTGAAAAAGAAGATCAATATTAAAGCATCTCGCGAACAAATACAAAAGATCGAAGATTTTGATCCTAGACTTTTGAATAGACTCCATAATCAATTTACAAAACTCAGACATAAAATTATTCAAGCCTTAACCACATCTGTTGTGATGGGCGATCCGGTCAGCAAGGCCGTTGGTCGAGTCTATTTGGCACTTCCTAAAAAACAAAAGAAAGATCAGATTAGAAAACTCAAAAGAATGCGGCGAGTTAGAGAGGCTGCAGTGCCTAGAGATTTTGAGCCAAGGAGTTCTGATGCTTTAATGTTTGGCAATAGCGAATTATTTGATTGGCATTTTGATCAGACGACTTGGCAGAAGCTAATGGATGAATACAATCAAGACTTTATGATTGTGGACAGGTCTCCTGCGAATGTGTTTGATATTAAGAATCCATATAGTGATTTGCCAATTAAAGAAGAGATTCTAAGCAATGAGGCTTTTTATGGATGGGAAGTTGAGCAAGAAACTACACATGATTTTGTCCAGGCCGTAAGAGATGGTGAAATAAAAGCGGCTAAAGACAATGGTATAGATGATTTTCTATGGATTGCTATTTTAGATAAAAAAACATGTGAAATTTGTTGTGAATGGCGAGATGGGTTGACAACCACAGAAATTGCCGAAAAACTTGAATCTGAGCCGGACTTAAAAGAAGCGTGTGATGCAACGACTGCTCCCGCCCATTTTAATTGCAGGTGTCGTATGGCACCATTTAGTTCAAATATAGAACCCTTCGAACCCGAAACGGATGTCGGATTACAAGAATGGCTGAACAGTCTTTAGAAACACAACCAGAGTCTGCACATGTTGTTAAAAATCAATCCTTAGAATTCTGGGATCCGGATGAAAGATATAAAAAACCTGCTGTCTTAACTGCAGAGAATGTTCATACGATTCCAGACCTTGTTGATCTTTTAAGAGAAAATAAGAACG
Organism: Cytophagales bacterium; assembly: GCA_003541895.1. GTDB lineage: Bacteria > Bacteroidota > Bacteroidia > Cytophagales > Cyclobacteriaceae > ELB16-189. Next base: position 4,099 of record DPLR01000584.1, read on the forward strand.
TTGAAGTTGAGGCTCG